>DAOMFF010000127.1:0-4880 GCA_035429665.1 Azonexus sp. | reverse complement strand
GAGAACGAGTTGCATAACGCGGAGCATAATGAAGGCGGCGTCGACAAGCAACCCGAATCCATCCCCGAGAATCGGCGGATTTTTGTCACACAAAAACTTTCTAGTTGATATGATTCCCGTGTGACAAAAATAGCTAAGGATAATATATGGCCCGCCCCAAATCTCTTGCGCCCCGCGACAGCTTTGTAAATGTCCGTTTAACAGCCGAAGAACGCGAGGAGATCGAGGCTGCTGCTCGCTCGTTGGGGCTGAAATCAATCAGCGAATACTTGCGGCACCTCCACAAGAACACGCCTGCGGTTGAGCAGAATCGGGCTTTGTATGAAGTGGCACCTCAGGCGATGTACAGCGAGGAGCGCTTACGTACTTGCTTTTCAACCGAATTCGGTCAAGCTTTTCTGGGTGACAGCCTCGACTATCTGCATTCGCAGGCGGAAGAAAAATCGGTTGACCTGATAATGACTTCGCTACCATTCGGGTTGGTGCGAAAGAAGAGTTATGGGAATGAAGACGCCGAGGAGTACTGCAACTGGTTCCGACCGTTTGCTGACGGCTTCAGACGTGTATTGAAGGATACAGGGAGTCTGGTAATAGATATTGGCGGGTCATGGAATCCTGGAGTCCCGACCAGGTCTTTGTACCACTTTGAATTGCTGATGATGCTTTGTCGGGAATACGGCTTCCATTTGTGCCAGGAACATTTCTGGTGGAACCCCTCCAAATTGCCGACACCGGCCGAGTGGGTAAACATTCGCCGGGTACGGGTCAAAGATGCCGTTAACTGTATCTGGTGGCTTTCTCCAACGCCGTGGCCAAAAGCCAGCAACCGACGAGTACTTGCTCCATACAGCAATTCGATGAAGCACTTGCTGAAGAATGGTTACACAGCGAAACTGCGTCCATCGGGACACGATATATCGGACAAGTTCCAGAGGGACAATGGAGGTGCTGTTCCCCCCAACCTTCTGGCTGTTGCGAATACCGAATCGAATGGTCGCTACCAGGACTACTGCAGAGAAAACAAGCTTGAAATTCACCCTGCGCGATTTCCTGCCCAGTTGCCCGAATATTTCATTCGTATGCTGACCGACGTTGGTGATTTGGTCGTTGATCCTTTCGGCGGCTCGTGTGTTACAGGAATGGTTGCAGAGAACCTCAAGCGCCACTGGGTTTGCGTCGAGTTGTCAGAGTCCTACCTGAAGGGTGCCGTTGGCCGCTTTTCAGCCAAGGCAAGTGGCCGGGTGCAGGGCGCCTCTGCCGGAACTGGTGCCGAGAAATCAGCCCAATACACGATTTGCACACCATGCTCATTGCCCCTCAATGAGGTCGATATCCCGTTGCCGAAGGACGGAGGGCAGTCGCGTCCGGTAGCAAAGGCAACAGAATCTCAAGCGCAAAATATATCCTCGGAACCTCACTCAAGACGTGTGTTCAACGATCAAAGCATCCCCCGCCTACCCTGAGCTATCGTAGAGATCAATAAGGAGATGCAAAGTGACTCAGCGTAGCGATCTGCCTTTCGGTAGCGAGTTTTCCCCATCGCAGGTTGATCTTTGCACTTTGCTCGATCTGGCTGTTGAGCATGAGGGAGACGCCAAAGCGTTGCAAGTGGCAATTCAAGCACGGTACTTCTCTGCGCATAGCTTGGGAAATGAAAACAATCAGAAGAAGCTTGCGATGAACTGCAGACTCGGCATGAAGGCCTACGGCCTGATTGACGAAGATGCAAACCTGACCGTCTTCGGCCGTGATCTGAATTCCTACAAGGGCGACGAAGCCAAATTGTACGGAGTTCTGGCCCGACACATTCTTCTGAAACTCAAGGGTATGGCTTTGGTGCAGTGCATTCGCGACATGACAGTTGCAGGCGAGGCGGTCAATCTGGCTTCACTGCGACAAAGCCTTGCAGACAGGGGAATTCACTTTCCGCCGGGCGGCAAGCATCCAAGCATGATGCGTCTCTGGCTTGAAAGGGCGGGTGTATTCATCGGGTCTCGTTGGCAGATCGATGATCTGAAGCTGCGTGCCGTGCTTGGCACCAATCCGGCCGACTTCGGTGTTTTAGGCCATTTCACCAACGAACAGCGTGCCTTTTTGCTGGCACTGGCGAATTCCGGCTCTAACGATCCGCAGCCTGCGAACGAGATTGCAAAGCTGGCGGCAGCCACCTACGGAGTCAAATTCCCCGAGAAGAGCCTGCCGAAACTGGTACTAAATGCGTAAGTTGATGCGGGCTACATCACGGCAACGAAAACTACCGGGGGGCGGGGTGCCAAGCCCTTCCTGATCACACCAACTGATAAGCTGGCCGCTGACGTGATAACGCCGTTACTCGACCAACTCAAAGACCAGACTGATCCAAAGCTGCTTGATCTGCTGCGAAAGCCACTACCGGAAATCTTGATCGAGATCGCTTCCGAAGATCGCCACGTTGGAGGCCTTGCGCTGGAAGCTTTGGCTTTCAAGCTCATGCGATTGCTCGATATGGGCTATGTAGCCACCCGCCTTCGGGCGCAAGCAACGGGCGGCGCCGAGGTCGATCTCGTCTTCGAGTCGGCAAGGTTGGTATTTTCGCGTTGGCAGGTCCAGTGCAAGAACACGGATCGTGTTTCGCTCGACGACGTGGCCAAGGAAGTTGGCCTCACGCACTTTCTCAAATCAAACGTGATCGTCATCGTCAGTACAGGCAAAATTGGCCCGGAAGCACGTCGATACGCCAACAAGATCATGGGCGACTCGAACCTCTGTATCGTGATGATCGACAGTACGGACCTCGATAGTATTCGAAAGAATCCGGCACATGTCGTGGACGCCTTCAACCGTGAGGCGCACCATGCGATGACGCTCAAGAAGCTTGTTTTGTAGCCAAAGCCAGGCGTTCAGTGTTTGTGAGAAAAGGAACGACAAGGAGACAACCATGAGTATTCCCAAACTGCCTTTTCTTGCCGAATTGACGGCGCTGCGCCGCGACATTCACGCGCACCCCGAACTCGCCTTTGACGAGAACCGCACCGCTGAAGTGGTGGCCCGCGAGCTCGAGCGCTACGGACTCGAGGTTTATCGCGGCATCGCCCGGACCGGGGTCGTCGGCGTCCTGCGCGCCGGGACGTCGCGGCGCATGATCGGCCTGCGCGCCGACATGGATGCCTTGCCGCTGGCCGAAATGAACGAGTTTCCGCACCACTCGCGCTACCACGGAAAGATGCACGCCTGCGGCCATGACGGGCATACCGCGATCCTTCTCGGCGCGGCGCGCCATCTCGCCGCCTATCCGGATTTCGACGGCGCGGTCGCGTTCATCTTCCAGCCGGCCGAGGAATCGGAAGGCGGCGCCGCCGTCATGATCGAGGACGGACTGTTCGAACTCTTCCCGGTCGAGGCGGTGTTCGGCCTGCACAACTGGCCGGGCATTCCGGTCGGCGAGATGGCGGTGATGCCCGGGCCGGTGATGGCCGGCACCTGCGCCTTCGAGATCAGCGTGCGTGGCCACGGCTGCCATGCGGCGATGCCGCACCAGGGCGTCGACTCGATCGTCGCCGGCGCGCAACTGGTTCAGGCCCTGCAGACCGTGGTCAGCCGCACGCTGCACCCCTGCGATGCGGCGGTGGTCAGCGTCACCCAGTTCCATGGCGGCGAGGCGTGGAACATCATTCCCGAGGAAGTCGTCCTGCGCGGCACCATCCGCAGCTTCAAGCCCGAGGTCCAGGAAGCCGTCGAGCGCGCCGTCGAGCGCCTGTGCAGCGGCGTCGCGGCGGCGAACGGGGCGCAGATCGGCGTTCATTTCGACCATCGCTACCCGCCCACGGTCAACAGCGTGGCGGAGACGGAATTCTGCCGCGGCGTTGCCGCCGAGGTGCTGGGGAGTGAGCGAGTGCTCACTGATCTGCTGCCGTCGATGGGCGCCGAGGACTTCGCCTACATGTTGCGCGAGAAGCCGGGATGCTACGTGTGGCTGGGCAACGGGCCGGGGACCGGCGGCTGCACCCTGCACAATCCGCATTACGACTTCAACGACGAGATTCTGGCGCCAGGCATTGCCTACTGGACGCGGCTGGTCCAGCGCGCCCTGCCGGCCGCTTAGCCCGCCACCAGGAAGCCGTCCTCGCGGCGCAGGGCATCGACCAGCAGCAACTCGCGCTCGATGCGCTCGACAAGCTGATCTTCCGGCAGGTTCAGGTAGCGGTGGTTGATGCTGATGGCGAAAGGCAGGCCGAGTACGAATGCCGGGAAGTCTTCGGCCGGCAGCCGGCGTCTTTCCAGCATGGCAAATGAAACCAGAACCTTGATCGCATGCCAGGCCAGCTTGTCGATGTCGGCGGCGAAGCTGTCGACGCGCCGGAAGGCACGCGCGAAAGCGGCGTCGACCCCGGCGAACGGGCTGCCGTGTCCGGGAATGACGACATCGATCGCCAGGCGCGAGAGCATTTCGAGGGTGGCGCGCGTGACGGCTATGCCATCGGCCTCGCCGAGGAGCTCGGAGAAAATCACGCCGAAGCCGTTTTCCCAGAGGGCGTCGCCCGAGATCAGGATGCGCCGCTCCGGGTTGTAGAAGGCCAGCGCCTCCATGTCGTGTCCGGGAACGGCCAGGGCCTGCCAGTTGAGGCCGCCCATCGACAATTCGTCGCCGGCACGGATCAGGCTGTCGTGCTGGAAGCGCGCTGCCTGCTGGCCCAGCGGCGAGAGGAGCAGGGCGTTTTCGTCCCACTCGGCGATGGTGGCGTGGAGGCCGGCCGGGACGATGATCTCGCAGCCGAATCTCGCCTGCAGCGCCGCGTTGCCGCCGATGTGGTCGGAGTGCGAGTGCGTGTTTATGAGCCTTTTCAGGCGTCGACCGCGCACGGCATGGGCGACCAGCTCGACCGTCTGGGCAGCGTGCGTGA
>DAOMFF010000126.1:0-4883 GCA_035429665.1 Azonexus sp. | reverse complement strand
AACCCGCTGCGTTACAGCTACTACCGCACCGTTTGCGGCCGCGATGCGCGGGTGGCGGCGATCTGGGGCAAGAAGTAGCGGCAGGGCCGGGCAGCCGCCTCGCGGCGCGTTTCCCCTGCCGCCTATTTCCTGGCGGTCGCGCTCTGGTCGGGATAGCTGCGGCGATTGATCGCGTAGTCGTTGATCTGCCCACGGAAGGGCAACAGCAGCATGCCGTCGAGACGCGCCACTTCGCGCGCTTCCCGATGATCGCGAATGCCGATCGTCATGCCGAGCTGGCCGGCACGCGGCTGGTCGCGGTAGGTGCCGAACAGGCGGTCCCAGCAACTGAGGTTGAAGCCGAAATTGGAGTTGCTCTCGTCGTCTTCGATCGAGTGATGCACCCGATGCATGTCCGGCGTCACGACAAACCAGCGCATTGCCCGGTCGAGGCCGGCCGGCAGCCCGATGTTGCCGTGGTTGAACATGGCCATGCCGTTCAGCACGACCTCGAAAATGACCACGGCGACGACCGGTGCGCCCAGCACGACGATGGTGGCGAACTTGATCAGCATCGACAGGACGATCTCGAACGGATGAAAGCGCGCCCCTGTCGTCAGGTCATAGTCAAGGTCGGCGTGATGTACCCGGTGCAGGCGCCAGAGGGCCGGTACCGCATGCACCATGACGTGCTGCAGCCAGATGACGAAATCCATGGCGATCACGGCCAGCGGGATGGCGAGCAGCCACGGCACGGCAAAGTGATTGAGCAGGCCCCAGCCCCGGTCGGCACAGAAAGCCGCCATGCCGGCGCCGGCCAGCGGAAAGATCAGCCGCAACAGGGCAGTGTTGAGCGCCACCAGACCGAGGTTGCTGCTCCAGCGCAGGACCTTGGAGACAGTAAGTGCACGCCGCGGCGCCAGTGTTTCCCAGAGCGCAATCACCGCGAAGATGCCGAAAAAGAACCCCAGCCTGATCGCCGTCTCGTTGTTCAGAACGAACTGTTCGAAATTCATGGCGCGTCCGTTCGCAACGCCAGCCAGCGCTGGCTGAAACGGCGTATCGGCTTGCCCGACACGCCACACCCGGCGGCCCCGGCAACGCCCGTCAATCGCGGCTTCGAACCGATATTGATCGACGAGGCATCATGGGCCACCGGAGGCCGGTTGCGGCACGGCACCTTGCGCGACTCATTGGCTATGCCGACCACTTCGTCACGGCAATGGCGCGCACCGGGAATCTGCTTCTTGGCGAACGTGTGAAGCACGCCGACATGGCTTTGTTCGCCGCTGATCAGCACGATATCTCTCGGTACAGGGCCTGTTGCTGCTTGCATGTGTTGGGTTTCCAGAACTTCTTGGACAACGGCGCCGCGCACATGGCTCGGCGGAGTGTTCAAAATGGTATCCGGAAATCAGACCCGCCATCCAAACCTTCCCGATATGCAGGTCATTCCGTGACTGATGGCGGCTCTCTGAACATGCAGCCGCTGGTCGACATGCATCAGTATTTGGTGGGAGTTCCGCCATTCCGGCCGTTCGACTCGCTCGCTACTTCCGTCAGCAATGTAGCGGCTAGTTTCGATCACAGATACCCTGGTTGTTGATCGGAGCCCGATTGTTCTGCGAAGCGCGATGGGATATTGGTAGCATCCCATATTGGGACTATACTTTGTCCCATGCGAATCATTGCCGTCAGCCACGTGCGAGCCTTCTGGGAAAACAATCGGGATGCTGAGCAGCCTTTGAAATCGTGGGTGGATGAAGTAAAGAAGGCGACATGGCGCCAGCCAGCGGATATCAAGGATCAATACCGCAGCGCCAGCGTTCTAAAGAACCGCCGGGTTGTCTTCAACATCAAGGGCAATGACTATCGTCTGGTGGTCTCGGTGGCATACCGCTACCAGGCCGTGTACGTGAAGTTCGTTGGCACGCATGGCGAGTACGATGCGATTGATGCCGAAACCGTTGAGATGGAGCACTGACATGGAAATTCGCCCGATTCGCACCAAGGCCGACTACAAGGACGCATTGCGTGCGGTGTCGGCGTATTTCGACGACGAACCCGAACCCGGCACGCCTGATGGGGATCGCTTCGAAGTGTTGCTGACCCTGGTTGAGGCGTATGAGGCCAAGAACTTTCCCATCGACCTGCCCGATCCGGTCGAGGCCATCAAGTTCCGTATGGAGCAAGGGGGGCTGACCCCGAAGGACTTGGTGCCGGCCATTGGCCGCCTGAACCGGGTCTACGAAATCCTCGCCCGCAAGCGCCCCTTGACCCTCAACATGATCTGGCGGCTGCATGAAGAATTCGGCATCCCCGCCGAAAGCTTGATTCGCCCGAGCAAGTTGTCAGCCGCCGCCTGAGTCAGGATTTCACTGGCAGCGCGCTTGTGACTGCAAGCGCGGCAGCGGTAATTCACCAAAGGATGGGAAGAGCAGCGATGGCTCTTGGGAGCGATAACGTGTGCGTGTACTGACGGCCACGAGCGGCGGTTCCGCTCCGAAACCTGCCAGATGACCTACTTCAGGACATCGGCCACCGCTACCAGTGGCGTTTTTGCCTTTGAATGGCAGGTCTCGCCCACGTTGCTGACATCAGCGCTGTGCTTGCGCTCCTTGGCAAGGGGTTGCTGAGCATACACCTTGAGGATGGCGTCGAAGCCTGCCATAGCGGGCGCGATTCGAGCGCGCGGTCTTGCCGATGTGCGACTGATCGACGAGGACGTCGTCAGCGACGAGGTCCTGGCGTCGCAGCGCCCGGTGGGCGCCCGGGGCGTCGGTCGATTTACCCTTGCTCTTGCGCAATGCGGCATAGAGCATGTGCTTCACCAGTGTCGACTGCCCGAACCCGACACCCCGGTAACGACGATCAGCTCGGTGAGCGGGGTGTCGAGCGAAAGGTTCTTGAGGTTGTTCTGGCGCGTAGCGCCCCGTTATTGTGTTGCGTTCAGATTTCGGCATACTTAGGGTCCAGCGAGTCGCGGCGCGGGCGCGAGCGCCCAGCCGGAGGGCGGTCGGCAATTCTGCCGGCCGAAAAACCTCCTCCTCCGATCGCGAGTCAGCCGGATTCGTCGCGGATCGTTCACAGGCGTAGAAATGAAGTCAGCATAGATCTGCGGTATCATTACCAAGTACGACTTGAGCGCAATCGTAACCGACGAACCACTGAACCAGGCAGGTCAATGACCACCGAGCGTAGAACCTTGTGCGTGCTGTTTGCCGACGTAGCCGGAAGCACGCCCCTTTACGAAAAGCTGGGCGATGCCCAGGCGCTGCGCGCGGTCGAGACGTGTCTGACCTGCATGCGCGAAGCGACGCTGGCGTTGCACGGGCGCATCGTCAAGTCCATGGGCGACGGCGTAATGGCAGCCTTCGACACTCCCACGGCTGCGATGCACGCGGCATGCGCGATACACATGAAGGTTGACAACCTTCCGCTCGTCGCGGGGGTCAAGCTCTGCATCCGGGTAGGTTTTCATCATGGGCCGGTCTTGGAAGAGGGCAGCGACTACTTCGGCGACACCGTGAACACCGCGGCGGGCGTGACCGCGCTGGCGAAACCCGAACAGATCTTGACTACTGCCGACACCATCGCCGCTCTACCGCCCGCACTGCGTAAGGCCTCGCGTGCCCTGGACAGCCTCAATGTCAAGGGCAAGCTGGAGGAGATCCGCATCTTCGAGATCATCTGGCAGGAACAGGGTGATGTGACTGTCATCGCGGAGGACCTCCCGCGCCCGGCAGCCTTCTCGACCCGGCTCCTGCTTCAGTACCGTGGCGTGCAGATCATACTCGACGCGAACCGAGGGGGCATCGCCGTCGGGCGCGACGACGTCTGTGAGGTCGTGGTGAGCGGCAAGCGAACCTCACGCCGCCATGCGCGGATCGAGTGGCGCCGGGACAAGTTCGTACTGATAGATCAGAGTACGAACGGGACGTTCGTGTTGTTTGACGGCGAGCCTGAGATCGTATTGAAGCGCGAGGAGGTCCCGTTGCGCGGCCGCGGCTGGATCTGCTTCGGCGACAGCGTCACCCAGTCGAACTTCAACATCATGGAGTTCGAGGTTCTGAACTGAGAGCGGGTGCTCAGGGTGCTTTGCACAACCCTGATTGGAGGGCTCAGAACGCTTGATGTTCAGTCATCTCAGGGTGCCGGGCGTCTTGATGATGTCATCGCGGCGCACACTGGGCGCCTCGTGTAGCGATGCAGGGGCGTGGTACTGAGACGGGGCACCGTCGCGGGGTCGGCGCAACCGGCATCGAAGGCGACGTTTACTTCCCGCCCCGACAATCCGCGAGATTGGGGCAAAAGCCTTGCCGAACTCGCGGTTGATCGGCCGCAGGAGACCGTCCTGCACCAGGTCCGAGAGGTTCGACGTGCTGCCCCTAAGCAACGTCGTTAATCGACTGCTACGCTCAGATTGCTGCCGTTAAACCTCCGACGGCGCGACCGGCAGAGCGGGTCGTGTGCGGCAGTAGCCTTGAGTTCCAACCGCTCATTCGGGCCGAATTCAACGCCTACGGCTGCTGACCTGCGCATTGCAGCCGCTGGTGGCGCAGAACGCCAATGGCAGCAGTGGCCGATCCGCAGTCCGATTCCTGACAGCGCTGAAGGTCTCCTGCGTCAGAAGTTAGCTGCCGTTGAACTCGGATGCGTTGGACACGCAAAACGACAAGAGGCCGAGACCAAGGGTGTCTACTACACTGACGGACAGGCATTCAAAGAGCGTTCCAGCCGGAACTTTCGAGACCATGCAACGCTTCCGCGATGCCCGAACAGATGTCGAAATCGACGCCCAACTGTAAGGAATCGAGCAACCCCGCCGACTAATGGGCATGCAGGGGTTCTACAATCCCCGGTGACTTTTCAGGAAGCAACTCATGCAATTTCGCAAGCTGGCG
>DAOMFF010000125.1:0-4886 GCA_035429665.1 Azonexus sp. | reverse complement strand
GCAAGATCATCGGCATCGACCTCGGCACCACCAACTCCTGCGTCGCCATCATGGAGGGCGGCCAGCCCAAGGTCATCGAAAACTCCGAAGGCGCGCGCACCACGCCTTCCATCATCGCCTACAGCGACGACGGCGAAATCCTCTCCGGCGCCCCGGCCAAGCGCCAGGCCGTGACCAATCCGAAGAACACCCTTTACGCCGTCAAGCGCCTGATCGGCCGCCGCTTCGAAGAAAAGGAAGTACAGAAGGACATCTCGCTGATGCCGTTCAAGATCGTCAAGGCCGACAATGGTGACGCCTGGGTCGAGGTGCGCGATAAGAAGATCGCACCGCCGCAGGTTTCCGCCGAAGTGTTGCGCAAGATGAAGAAGACCGCCGAGGACTACCTCGGCGAGGAAGTCACCGAAGCCGTCATCACCGTGCCGGCCTACTTCAACGACAGCCAGCGCCAGGCGACCAAGGACGCCGGCCGCATCGCCGGCCTCGAAGTCAAGCGCATCATCAACGAGCCGACCGCCGCGGCGCTGGCCTTCGGCATGGACAAGCAGTCGAGCAAGGACAAGAAGATCGCCGTCTATGACCTCGGTGGTGGCACCTTCGACATCTCGATCATCGAAATCGCCGACGTCGACGGGGAAAAGCAGTTCGAGGTGCTCGCCACCAACGGCGACACCTTCCTCGGCGGCGAGGACTTCGACCAGCGCCTGATCGACTACATTATCGACGAATTCAAGAAGGAAGCCGGCGTCAATCTTAAGGCGGACGTGCTCGCCCTGCAGCGCCTTAAGGAAGCTGCTGAGAAGGCCAAGATCGAGCTGTCGTCGAGCCAGCAGACCGAGGTTAACCTGCCCTACATCACCGCCGATGCCTCCGGGCCGAAGCACCTAGCGATCAAGATCACCCGTGCCAAGTTCGAGTCGCTGGTCGACGAACTGGTCGAGCGCACCGTTGCCCCGTGCCTGACGGCACTGAAGGATGCCGGCTGCAAGATTGGCGACATCGATGACGTCATCCTCGTCGGCGGCCAGTCGCGTATGCCGAAGGTCCAGGAGAAGGTCAAGGAAGTCTTTGGCCGCGAACCGCGCAAGGACGTCAACCCGGATGAAGCCGTCGCCGTCGGCGCCGCCATCCAAGGGGGCGTGCTGCAGGGCGAAGTCAAGGATGTGCTGCTCCTCGACGTGACCCCGCTGTCGCTCGGCATCGAAACGCTGGGCGGCATCATGACCAAGCTGATTCAGAAGAACACGACGATCCCGACCAAGGCCTCGCAAGTGTTCTCGACCGCCGACGACAACCAGTCCGCCGTGACCATTCACGTGCTGCAGGGCGAGCGTGAAGTCGCCTCCGGCAACAAGAGCCTCGGCCAGTTCAACCTGGAAGGCATCCCGCCGGCGCCGCGCGGCACGCCGCAGATCGAAGTCACCTTCGACATCGACGCCAACGGCATCATGCACGTCACGGCCAAGGACAAGGCCACCGGCAAGGAAAACAAGATCACCATCAAGGCCAACTCCGGCCTGAGCGAGGACGAAATCCAGCGCATGGTGAAGGACGCCGAGTTGCACGCCGAGGAAGACAAGAAGGTGCACGAGCTAGCCGACGCCCGCAACGCCGCCGACGGCATGGTGCACATGGTCCGGAAGTCGCTGACCGAGTATGGTGACAAGCTCGATGCCGACGAGAAGGCGAAAATCGAGGCGGCGATCAAGGCTGTCGAGGACGTTCTGCGCGACGGCGACAAGGAAACCATCAGCGCCCGGACCGAAGCCTTGAGCCAGGCTGCCCAGAAGTTGGGGGAGAAGATGTACGCGCAGCAGCAGGCCGAAGCCGGCGCCGCAGGTGCCTCGCCTGGTGGCCAGCAGGCCAGGAAGGATGACGGCGACGTGGTTGATGCCGAATTTACCGAGGTCAAGGACAAGAAGTAATCCCTGACGCCACCTCCCGGCGCCGAGCCTTCCGGTCCCTTCCGGCGGCGCTCGGCGCTTTTGTCACTTGACGGGACGAGAGCATGTCAAAGCGCGATTTTTATGAAATTCTCGGCGTCAACCGCGACGCTTCCGACGACGAGATCAAGAAGGCCTACCGCAAGCTGGCCATGAAGCATCACCCGGACCGCAACCCGGACAACACGGCGGCCGAGGAAAAATTCAAGGAAGCCAAGGAAGCCTATGAGATTCTGTCGGACAGCCAGAAGCGCGCGGCCTACGATCAGTTTGGCCACGCCGGCGTTGACCCTCAGGCCGGCATGGGTGGCGGCTTTGCGGGCGGCGGTTTTGCCGACGCCTTCGGCGGCATTTTCGACGAGATTTTCGGCGGCCGCGGCGGTGGTGGCGGTGGCCGCTCCAACGTCTACCGCGGCGCCGACCTGCGCTACAACCTGGAAATCACGCTGGAACAAGCGGCTCATGGTACCGAAACCAAGATCCGCATTCCGACCATGGAGATCTGCGAGCCGTGCAACGGCAGCGGCGCCAAGCCGGGCACACAGCCCAAGACCTGTCCGACCTGCAACGGGTCAGGCCAGGTTCGCCTGCAGCAGGGTTTCTTTTCGATACAACAGACCTGCCCGAAGTGCCACGGCACCGGCCGCTTCATCGCCGAACCATGCAAGAATTGCGGCGGCGCCGGACGCACCAAGCAGCACAAAACGCTGTCGGTCAAGATTCCCGCCGGGGTCGATGAGGGCGATCGCATCCGTCTCGCCGGTGAAGGCGAACACGGAGTCAATGGTGGCCCGCCCGGCGACCTCTATGTCCAGATTCACCTCAAGCAGCATCCCGTGTTCACCCGTGATCACAACGACCTGCATTGCGAAATGCCGATCTCTTTCACCACGGCGGCATTGGGCGGAGAAATCGAGATCCCGACACTGGATGGCGCCGCCGCCATCCGGATTCCGCCGGAAACCCAGTCCGGGCGGGTGTTCCGCCTGCGCGGCAAGGGTATCAAGGGGGTCCGCGGCCATACACATGGCGACCTGATGTGCCATTTGGTCGTCGAGACGCCGGTCAACCTGAACGAGCGTCAGAAGGAACTGCTGCGTGAACTCGAGGAATCCACCAGTCGGGACAACGGCGCCAAGCACAATCCGCGGGCGAAATCCTGGATGGACAAGGTCAAGGAATTCTTCGGCGATTGATCGCCTGGCCCTGCAGAAAAGCCCTGCTTGCGCCGCAGCAAAGGCCGAGAGGTATTGCGGTTCGCGGCAAGAAGTGCTGGCCGGAAGGTTGTTGCCGTCCTCGCCGTGACTGTTTCCCACGCCACGATTCGGCTGTTAGAATCGTGAGACTGTCAAAGTGGGGGGACGAACAATGCATTTCCTTAAGCAATTGCTTGCCGTTGCGGCCATCGCCGTTTCCACGCTGGCCGGCGCGGAACCGGGTGTAACCGCCACCACAATCACGCTGGGCATGTCGTCCCCCTTTACCGGACCGAACGGCGCCTATGGCCTCGACATGCGTCAGGTGATCGAGAGTTATTTCGACCAGGTGAACAAGAGTGGCGGCGTCAATGGCCGCAAGGTTTCCCTGCTGGCGCTTGACGACGGCTATGAAACCGACCGCACGGTCGCCAACACGAACGCCCTGATCAACGACAAGAAGGTCTTTGCGCTGTTGGCCTATTACGGGTCGAGCCCGACGACCGAGGCGATGAACAAGGTCTTCGGCCCGGCCAGGGTGCCGCTGGTGGGAACCATATCCGGTGCTGGCTCGCTGCGCGAGCCGATTTCGCAGAACCCGGGCAGCCGCTACATGTTCAATGTTCGGGCCAGCTATGCCGATGAAACCGAAGCCATCGTCAACCAGCTCGTCTCCCTAGGCCTCAAGAACATCGCCGTCTTTTACCAGAACGACGGTTTCGGGAAATCGGGTCTGGATGGCGTGACGGCGGCGCTGAAAAAACATAACCTTGCCCCCACGGCATCCGCCACGGTCGAGCGCAACTCGGTCGAAGTCGCGAGCGCCGTGGATGCCATCGCCAGGACCAAGCCGCAGGCCGTTGTCATGGTGACGCTATACAAGCCCACGGCGGCCTTCGTCAGAGCCATGAAGGCCGCCGGCCAGAGCCCGATGTTCATGACGCTGTCACCGGTCGGCACCGAGCAACTGGTCAAGGAACTCGGCGCCGATGCACGCGGCATCGGGATTTCGCAGGTCATGCCCTACCCATGGAACGACATCGTCCCGATGGTTCGCGACTATCAGAAGCTGATCGGCAACAAGGCCAACTCTTCATACTACGGGATCGAGGCATACGTCATGGCCCGCATCACGGTCGATGCGTTGCGCAGGGCCGGCAAGGATCCGAGCCGTGAGAAATTCATGGAGGCTCTCGAGAGCACAAACGCCGACCTGGGCGGCTTCCGCGTCGCGTTCAGCGCCAGCAACCGGCAGGGTTCGCGTTTCGTCGAAATGACTGTCGTCGGGCCCGGCGGCAAGATCCTCAAGTAGCCGCAGCCTGCGGTCAACATTCGGAAACGGCCTGTTTTCACAGGCCGTTTCCGATTTCAGGCACGCCGCCAGGCGGTGCCCTGCGGGCCGTCATCGAGCACGATTCCGCCGGCCTTCAACTCGTCGCGGATGCGGTCGGCCTCGGCAAAATTCCGGGCATTCTTGGCTGCCGCGCGGTCGGCGATCAAGGCGGTGATGGCCACCTCATCCAGGCCACCGGCGCCGGCAACACCGCTACGCAGATAAACCAGCGGGTCGCGGTCGAGCAGACCGAGAACCCCCGCAAGCGCTTTTAGCAGACCCGAAAGCTCCTTGCTGCGTCGGCGATTGACTTCGCCGGCGAGTTCGAACAGCACGGCAATCGCGCCGTGCGAATCGAAATCCTCGTTCAGGGCAGCGGCGAAGCGCGCGGCAAATTCGTTGTTCCAGTCGATG
>DAOMFF010000124.1:2258-4892 GCA_035429665.1 Azonexus sp. | reverse complement strand
GCCTGCATGGTGTAGGCCGCGCCGCCATCGCCGTGCGGGCAGATCACCTTGCGCCCGGGCGCTGCCAGCGCCGCGCCGACAGCCAGCGGCAAGCCCTCGCCGATCGAGCCGCCGGTCAGCGGCAAATGAGTATGCGGCCGTGCCTGGGCTAGGTTCATCAACAAGGGAAAACTCGAAGTCAGTGCCTCTTCGGCGAAGATGGCATGGTCCGGCGTCAGTTGCGCGATGACTTGCGCCACGCTCAAAGCGTTGAGCGCGCCGCTCGGCAGTCCGGGCAGCTTGAGCGGAATGCGCATGGCCGGCTGGGCCGGGGCCCCCAGCGCATCTGAGAGATCCTGCAGCGCCTTGACGCTGTCTTCATGTGGTTGCGCCAGATAGGTGAACTCGCAATTCTCGGGAGCACACCAGCTCGGCTTGCCCGGATAGGCGAAGAAGGACACCGGCGGCTTCGAACCCACCAGAACGATCTGTTCGAAGCCCTGCAGGAAGGCAAGGATCTGCTCGGCAAAATAGGGGATGCGCTCGACCGGCACGCGGCCGGCGCCGAGTTCGGAATGCGGGGCGAAGGTGTCGCAGAGGAGGCGGGAGCCGGTCCTGGCCTGTACGCGGCCGGCGGCTTCGAGGCCGGCGCCATGAAGCGCCGGGCCGCGCAGCAGCATGGCTGACTTCCGGCCGTTGCTCAATAGTCTCGCCACGTTCTCGATGGCATCCGTGCCGACCGCCGCCGGCCCGATGTCGGGCAGCGCCTGGGTGGCATGGTCGGCGGCGTTCCACGCGGTATCCGCCGGCAGAACAAGCGTGGCAATCCCGCCGGGGGCGGCGCGCGCGGCCTGGACGGCACGGGCGGCATCGCCCGCGACGGTCTTGGCGCTCTTCGACTCATGGATCCAGGATGACACCGGTCGGGCCAAGCCGACGATGTCGGATGTCAGCAGCGCGTCGTATTGCAGGTGATAGGTGGCATGATCGCCGACCACATTGACGATCGGCGTGGCGGCCCGGCGCGCGTTGTGCAGGTTGGCCAGGCCATTGGCCAGACCGGGGCCGAGGTGGAGCAGCGTCGCGGCGGGTTTGCCGGCGACACGTCCGTAGCCGTCCGCAGCACCGGTCACCACGCCTTCGAACAGGCAGAGCACCGGGCGGATTCCGGAAATCGAATCCAGCGCCGCCACAAAGTGCATTTCTGACGTGCCCGGGTTGGCAAAGCACATGTCAACGCCACAATTGATCAGGGTCCTAGCGAGCGACTGGGCGCCGTTCATCTTCTCAATCATTCGGTGTCTCCTTCGGCAATGGTCAGCTAACTGAAATGCGGGTGCAGAATGCATAAGCGAAGCGAACCCATCGAATGTATTACTTTTCTGTCAGTCATGGTTGAGGCGCTGCAACCGGACGGCCGGCAAGCGGCTGGCCGGCGTAGGTCAATTGGCGCAAACGGCGCGGAGAGTCACCAAACCAGCGCACGCAACTGCGTGACAGCGCCGATTGTTCGGCGTAACCGAGCGCGCTCGCGATCTGGGTCAGCGAAAGTCCCGCTTGGGCGATCAGCGATCTGGCCATCTCCCTGCGCACCTCATCCTTGATCTCCTCGAAGCGGGCGCCCTCCTGGGCGAGGCGGCGATGCAGGGTGCGCGGGTGCATGGCGAGGGACGCGGCGATATTGTCGACCCCGCAACGCCCCGCCGCCAGCAGAGGCCGGATCAGCGCCCGGACGCGGACGGCCAGGCGTTCCTCGCCGCGACCGTACTGGCTCTGCAGATAGGCCAGCGCCGCGGCGGCGAGTTCGGCATCGCGATCATTGATCGGCAGGTCGAGATCCTGGCGCGAAATGCGGATCCCGGCTCCGGGTTGCTCGAACAGGAGTTTGCCGCGCAGGCGTTCGCGGTAGCTCCGCAGTGGGGCGATCCGGGAATGCGGAAGGCAGATCGCCAGTGGTTTGCACGTGCCCCCCGTCAGCAGATCCATGGCCTTGTGCGCCAGGCCCACCGCCAGTTCCATCTGCTGGCGGCGGGCGATCTGGCGGCGCAGCCTGAGGTCGACCGCGATCATGACCTGTCCCGGATCCGCCTGCGGCAGCAGGTACAGGCGCAATGCACTTCCCTGCACGTGGATGTAACGGGCGAAGCAGTCGAGGGCTTCGCGCAGATCGGCAGCATGTTGTGCCGCCAGCGCGATCGGTCCCAGGACGCTCAGATCCTGGCGATCGAGCAGGCGCAGCCCGAAATCGGGGCAGCGCAATTCGTCGGCAGCATTTTCGAGCAACTGGATGAAGGCGCGATGCGATATGTAGATATCCGGCTGCTCGATCTCGGCGGGATTCAAACCGGCGTTGCGCAGCAGTCGCAACGCGTCGCCGCCCAGTTCCGCCACGAGCGGCACGAATCCGATGATCGATTGCGCGCGAAGCTGGTGTGCCATCGGCTTTCCTGTCGGCTGATTTTTGGAACATAACAAGAAAATGTCCGCAAGTGACAAGTTTTTTTGTGTGGCATCTTCATGATATGGAACAGTTGGGTCAGCCGATACGTTGCCTCTCTCGAACATCGACAAGGAATAGCCAATGGCATGCATGTACCGCGCCGCCGCCATCGTCAGCGGCCTGTGGCTACTGTTCAGCCCGGCGCTGGCTGGCGC
>DAOMFF010000124.1:0-2158 GCA_035429665.1 Azonexus sp. | reverse complement strand
GTCTGGAAGGGCAGGGTCTATGTCGGCGTCTACGACGGCCGCCTCGTTGCGCTCGACGCCAGGACCGGCAGGAAGGTCTGGTCGGTCGACACCGTTATCGACCACGAGCGCAACTACACGATCACCGGGGCGCCGCGCATCGTCAAGGGCAAGGTCATCAGCGGCAACGGCGGCGCCGAATTCGGCGTCCGCGGCGATGTTACGGCCTACGACGCCGAAACCGGCAAACAGGCCTGGCGCTTCTTCACCGTGCCGGGCGACCCGGCCAAGGGCGACGAGAGCGACACCATCACATGATCCGCAAAGACCTGGTTCGGCGACCAGTACTGGACAGGCGCGCCCACGACTTGAAAGACGAAATCGCGGCCGCACAAGCCGCCACCGAGGACAAGACAAAATGACCAAGAATCCCGTGATCGATCCGCTGGCCATCCCGGCTGAATTCCTGAGCGTTCTGCAGAAACAGCAGGCTGCGTACAAGCGCAACATGAACCCCGGCCTCGAGGAGCGCCGCGCCGACCTGCGCAGCCTTCACCGCTTGCTGGTCGACAACCACGAAGAGATCGTTGCCGCCATCGATCAGGATTACGGCCATCGCTGCCGGTTCGAAACCAAGTTCGCCGAGACCTATATGGCGCAGGAAGCGGCGCTTGACACCATCGGTCATCTCAAGAAGTGGCTGAAGCCGCATCGGCGCAGCCTCGATCCGACCCAGTATCCCTTGGCCAAGGCCTGGACATTTCCGCAACCGGTCGGTGTCGTCGGCATCGTCGTGCCCTGGAACTTCCCGATAGCGATGACTTTCCAGCCGCTGATCGGCGTCTTCGCCGCCGGCAACCGGGCGATGATCAAGATGTCCGAGAACTCGAACACTCTGGCCCTGTTGCTCAAGCGGGTTTCAGCAAAGTATTTCCCTGAAGACAAGCTGGCCTTCTTCGAGGATGGCGGCGGTCGCGGTCCTCAATTCACGGCCCTGCCTTTCGATCACATCTTCTTCACCGGCTCGCCCGCCACGGGCAAGGCGGTGATGGCCAATGCCGCGAAGAACCTGACGCCGGTCACGCTCGAACTCGGCGGCAAGTCCCCATGTGTGGTGGCGCCCGATTACCCGATTCGCACCGCCGCTGAACGCATCATCTGGGCGAAGATGCTCAATGCCGGCCAGATCTGTACCAACGTCGATTACCTGTTTCTTCCCGAAGACAAGGTCGAGGAATTCATTCGCGAAGCGAAGGATGTCGTCAGCAAGCGCTTTCCCGACATCAACAACGGCGACTATACGGCGGTCATCGATCAGCGCTCCTACGACCGCCTGCAGGAAACGGCTGACGATGCCGTCGCCAAGGGTGCCCAACTGATCGACCTTTACGGCGGACCGGCAGCCGATGAGGAGCGCCGGATCATGCCGCCGCGCATCGTGATCAACGTCGATGAAAGCATGGATATCATGCAGCGCGAGATCTTCGGCCCGCTGCTGCCAATCATGACCTACGAGACCAAGGAAGAAGTGGTCGAGTACGTCGGCGACCGTCCGCGGCCGCTGGCTTTCTATGTCTACAGCAACGATGCCGATCTGCAGGAGTTCTACATGAACAACACCATTTCCGGTGGCGTCGGCATCAACGAATCGGTGATCCAGGCGGGTATCCACAATCTTCCCTTCGGTGGCATCGGCAACAGCGGCATGGGCCACTATCACGGCTACGAGGGCTTCATCACCTTCTCGAAACTGCGCCCCGTCTTCAAGCAGAGCCCGTTGCGAACGCTCGACCTGTTCACGCCGCCCTACAAGGGCCTGCCCAACAGGCTCTTGAACATCATGCACAGGATGAAGAGCTGACCGCCGCCGGGTTTATACTTGCCTGGCGTCGCCGGCTTCGGGGGCCGGCAATGGTCAGTCGTGCCCGCGGTCGCCGAGCCTGTCCATGGTCTCGCTGCGGTCCATGCCGGCGTTCAGGAGGGAAGCTCAGTGTTGGACAACCACTGGTGCGCATCGGTCGATGCCACCATCGATTTGCGGACCGGCTGCAATCCGCTGGAGAAGCACGGGCCACAGGCGGTGATCGTGCATGCCGACGCCTGGGCGCCGGTCGCTGCCGTCGCCGATCCGCATGACATCCGGCAGGTGATCGACTACGAGGTGATCTTCCTCGCGATC
>DAOMFF010000123.1:2981-4893 GCA_035429665.1 Azonexus sp. | reverse complement strand
AGGACGCTTTCGTTTTTTTGCGGATTTATCACGTCGACCATGAAGTCGATGATGTGGCGCGGCGTGCGGAACTGGCCGGCGTCGCCCTGGCTGCCGAGGACCGAGAGCAGGTATTCGAAGGCATCGCCGAGGCGTTCGGAATGGTCGTAGGTGAAGCCGTCGATTTCCTTGAGGAAGGCGCGCAGGGTTTCCGGGTCGCGGTAGGGCAGGTAGGCGTTCTTGAAGATGTCGCGGAAGAGCGCCGGGATGCCGGGGTTCTCGTTCATCTTGCCGATGGCTTCGGAATAGAGCGCCAGCACCTCGAAGCCGCCCTGGTTGGGGGCCATCAACCTGGCCCAGCCGTATTTGCCATACTCGCCGGTGAAGAAGCTGCGCTTGCCGCCCAGCTCTTCGGCTTCGGCGTCCATGTCGTCCATGAACTTGTAGATCAGCGCGATGGTGATCTGTTCGACCTGCGATTTGGGGTCCGGCACCTTGCCGACGAGGATGTCGCGGCAGGCGTCGATACGGCGTTTGGTGGTGCTGTCGAGCATTGCGTGGTGTGGCTTTCTGGTGTTTGGGGCGGCGAGTGTCGTGTTTTTGGCTACGATCGAAGCCTGTTTGGCTACATTGTGCTGATGCGTAGGCGCGTCAGACCAACACGATGGTGTCGCCGTAGCGGGCGACGTTGCTGTCGTGGGTCAGCAGGCGCATGGGTTCGATCAAAGCCTGGGCAACGAGCAGCCGGTCGAAGGGGTCGTGATGGTGCTTGGGCAGGGTTTCGATGGCGGCGGCGTGCTCGGGTTCGATGGCCAGGAACTGGTAGCCGGCATCCCGAAAATAGCGGATGGCATCTTTGCCGGAAACCGGCATTTCCCCTCGCCCGAGGCTGTGCTTGATGGAGATTTCCCAGATGCTGGCGACGCTGATCCAGACGGTGGCGCGCGGCGAGAGGATCAATTCGCGCGCCGTGGCTGACAGACCGGGGTGGTCGGTAATCGCCCACAGCGCGACATGGGTGTCGAGCAACAGGTTCATGGCGTGCCCAGAAACAACCGCGCCACCTCGGCATTGTGGGCGTCGATGTCGTCGGGAACCTCGAACAGCCCCCTGGCGATGCCGATGCGGCTGTCTGGCGGCGTACTCGACAAAGGCACCAGTTTGGCGGCTGGCCTGCCGTTGCGGGCAATGACGATTTCCCGCTCGCGGCCAAGCTCGATGGCTTCGACCAGGCGCGAAAGGCTGGATTTGGCTTGCAGCATGTTGATGGCGGTCATGGGCAGACTCCTCTACTGGTGAATTATTAGTCTAGTCTGGCTAACCTGCTTGCTCAAGCGAAATGTGACCACGCCGACGACGTTCGTTGCGATTTCGGCTGCCCCCGCGAGGTGCTACATGAACTGGTTGAGCGAGACGTAATCCTTTACGTACTCGGGGATACGCTCGCGCCATTCCCTGGGTACGGCCTTGAAATCGGCCATGCTGAAAGCGGGATTGACGTTGAGGTCGGTCAGGCGTTTCTTTTCGATGATCTCGCGCAGGCGCCCGTCGGTGGCGTAGGCCTTGAAGAAATACTTCATGGCGACGACGGCGTCGGCATGCTTGCTCAGCGGGTCGGGCGGCTGGTCGAGCAGGAATTTCTGGAATTCGTCTTCGAGCATTTCGTCCTTGCCCTTGAAGTAGGGGATGAGGCCGAAAATCTTTTCCAGGATTTCGCGCAGGGTCAGGCGCCGATCCACGCCGGCGGCGCGGCGCAGTTTGTCGAGCGTGTAGAACTCGGCCGGCTTGTCGAGCAGATGGGTGGTGACATGGTCGATGGCCTGATCCCACTGTTCGTTATCGACCTGCCGCTGCAGGACCGGGTCAGCCTTGACCCTGCTTTCGAAGCCTTCGAAGAACATGCGGTCGATCTTCATGCCCTGCGGACCGACGG
>DAOMFF010000123.1:0-2881 GCA_035429665.1 Azonexus sp. | reverse complement strand
CGATCTTCATGCCCTGCGGACCGACGGCTTCCTCGCGGACCTGCTGGATGTTGTCGGGGCCGCCGTGGATGTATTCGCCGTTCGGGCCGATCGTCGTTCCACCACCTTCGCCATTGCCTTCGCCAGCCCCCGGCCTGGGCAGCCTGAGCACCTCGTCGTAATCGAACTTCTCTTCGAAGTATTCACAGTTGGCAAAAAAGTCGAAGAACTTGAATTGCGTCTTTTCCTGCTTGCCGATCTGTTCCTTGAGCTGCTTGTCGAAAAGCTGTTCGGGAAAGCCGTGCTTGCGCGTGCCGCGTCCCTTGATCTGGACGAAATCGGATGGCGAGAATACCGGCCGCATCAGCGCGAGGTTGAGGATGTCCGGACAGTCGTAGCCGGTGGTCATCATGCCGACGGTGACGCAGATCCGCGCCTTGCTGGTCTTGTAGGCGTCGAGGAAGTTGGCGTAGCCGAGCAGGTTGTTGTTGGTGAAATTGATCGTGTATTGCTGGGCATCCGGGATCAGCGAGGTGACCTGTACCGCGAAATCGGATTGGTATTTGCCCGGCCAGATGGCGCCGGCCAGTTCATTGAGGCACTGGGTGAGCTTGGCGGCGTGGTTCTGGCTGACCGCGAAGACGATGGATTTGCCGAATTCGTGGCTGATCGGGTCGCGCAGGCCATTGTTGAGAAAGGTCTGGCAGAAAATGCGGTTGGTGGCTTCGGAAAAGAACTTTTTCTCGAAATCCTTATGGAAAAAGCTTTCCTGCCCGGCGCCATCTTCCGCGGCGCTTACGGCGACAGCATAACCTTTGTCCGACAGCAGTTGCGTGGTGATGTCCGTCCGCGCATCGACGACCACCGGGTTGATGAGGAAGCCCTCGCGCACGCCGTCAAGCAGCGAATAACGGAAAGTCGGCTGGCCGGACTCGCAACCGAAGGTACGATAGGTGTCGAGCAGCAGCCGGCGTTCGGCTTCGCGCGGGTCGCGCGTGCCGGGTTTGCTCGCATTGAATTTCTTCAGGTAGTCGCGCGGCGTTGCCGTCAGGCCGAGCTTGTAGCCGACGAAATACTCGAACACGGCGCGGGCATTGCCACCGATGGAGCGGTGCGCTTCGTCGGAAATGACGAGGTCGAAATCGGTCGGCGAAAACAGCCGTTTGTACTTGTCGTTGAAGAGCAACGATTGCACGGTGGTGACGACGATCTCGGCCTTGCGCCATTCGTCACGGCGTTCCTTGTAGATGACCGAGGTATAGTCGTTCTTCAGTTGGGCGATGAAGGCCTTGTTGGCCTGGTCTTCGAGTTCCAGCCGATCGACGAGGAACAAGACGCGGCGGGCGTTGCCGGTGCGCAGGAAGAGCTTGATGACGGCGGCGGCGGTCAGCGTCTTGCCGGTGCCGGTCGCCATCTCGAACAGAAAACGACTGTGGCCGTCGGCGACGGCGTCCTGAATCGCCTGTACGGCGCGCTTCTGGTAGTCGCGCAGAAAGCGCAGCCTGTTCTTGTGGATGAATTCGTCGCGCTCTGCGCTGTTGTTCCAGCCGGCTTCCGCGGCGTAGTTGGGCATCTGGGTCAGGGCGATGTAGTCCCTGCCGAGCGGTTCGCTGATCAGGCGCTGCGGATTGGGCTGGAAGCGGTGGTAGCTCCTGATCGAGTCCGGCGCCGGAAAGCGCGTGACGATGTGCGGGTTGCCCTGCGCCAGATCCCAGAAGTAATGCAGGTTGCCGTTGGAGAGAATGACGAAGCGGCAATTCTGCGATTTGGCGTACTTGCGCGCCTGTTCCTTGCCGACCAGCGGATTCTTGTCTTCCGATTTGGCCTCGAGCACGGCCAGCGGAAAACCGGCTTCGTCGAGCAGCAGGAAGTCGATGAAACCGTTGCCGGTATCTTCAAAGTTGTCGCCGAGCGCGTCGATGGCTGCTTTGGTGACTTTGACCCTGGGCTCGAGAACGATGTTGGCCTTGCCCTTGGCATCGTCGAAGAAGCGCCAGCCCGACTCTTCGAGCAGCTTGTTGATCTTGATCCGGGCTTTGGCTTCCTTGGCCATGTTCGTTGTCGTTTTGGGCGCTCACCAAAGGCATCGGAAAAGCTCCGAGCCCCGCCCGGATGGTACTATGTCCTTGGTCTTGCCGGCAGAGGAATCCATGGCTTATTGCAGGTTGCGCGATGACTGATCGTTCCCCCTCACGCGCCGAGGCGCAGCAGCGCGTCGACGACATCCATACTTTCCGGAATGAGCTCGCGCGCCTCGCCGACGAGGGCGTGCTGCGGCTGGATACGGCGCAGCGGGCGGCAGTCGACAAACATCACGACCACCTGCTATCCGAATTTGCCGCGCTTTTCGACGTCGACCGCGACAGCCGTGCCAAGCAGTTGTCGCTCGGCATGCGCGTCGCCTCCTTCCTTGGCGCGCTGGCGCTGGCAGCCAGCGTCTTCTTCCTCTTCTACCAGTTCTGGGGTCATTTCGGCGAAGCGGCGCAGGTCGCCATCCTGATCGCCAGTGCGCTCGCCAGCTTCGGCCTGACGATGTGGCTGCAGGGGCGCGACGCCACCGGCTATTTCACCAAGCTGGCCGCGCTGGTCGCCTTCGCCTGCTTCGTGCTGAACATCACGATGCTCGGCCAGATCTTCAACATCACGCCGTCGGACAAAGCGCTGCTGCCATGGGCGGCGATGGCCTTCCTGCTCGCCTACACCTGTGACCTGCGCCTGCTGCTCGCGGCTGGCATCTGCTGCATCATTGCCTACTTCTCGGCGCGCGTCGGCACCTGGCACGGCGTGTACTGGCTGCACACCGGCGAGCGGCCGGAAAACTTCTTCCCGGTCGCCGCAGTCATCTTTGCCTTCCCGCTCGTCGTCGCGCACCGCCACTTCCCGGGCTTTGCCGGCACCTACC
>DAOMFF010000122.1:0-4895 GCA_035429665.1 Azonexus sp. | reverse complement strand
GCCAGCTGAAAACCCCGCACATTGGCGAACATCGGTTCCTTCACCTCGTGGATGCGGTGCTTCGGGAACGCCGCCTTCACCGCCTTGCGGAACAGGAACGCACCGCCGCCAACCAGGATGATGTTCTGCAGGCTGTGCGGTGCCTCGATCCATTCCTTCATCGTTGACACGGCCTGCTCGGCGACGGTCTCGGCCAGGGGCAGCAGGCGCTTCATGTCATACGGCTTCTGAAAGATCATCGGCTGCTTGCCGGTGCGCAGCGCCAGGTCGATGGCGTCGTAGTCCCGGTACGGCGAGCCAATATCCTTGGTGATCTCGGCCGCCAGCAGGCGCAGCACATCGGACATGCCGCGGTTGAAGGAGTAGCTCTGCTTCTGCACGAGGCGCATTCCCCGGGCCACCAGCCAGTCGAAGGTACGCGAGCCCGGGTCGATGATCAGGCTCTGCTCGTTGCCGATGATCGCCATCTTCTGGTGCTCGGAGGCGAAGTGCGCCAGCGCCCCTTGCGGCTGAGCGACGGCCATGGCCTTGCCGACCGTCACGACCTTACTGCCCCCGATGTCGTGCCGGCCGGTCATGGCTTTCTCCAGCGCCGCTTTCTTGACCGCAAAGAGCGCCACCGGCAGGCCCACCACGAGGAGGTCGATGTGGCTCACCTTCATCATGGAGAGCGCCCCCCTGAGCAACGCCATGTACTCCGGCGTCTCGGTGTATTCGTCGTGCAGTTGTTTGGCGCGGAAGGTATCGGCGGCGAGACTCACGTCCGGCCCGACCTCGTAGAACAGCGGGCCGATGGGGATGCACACGGTTTTCTTGCGCTCGCTCGCCGGCCACGACGGCGAGTCGTCGCTTGACGGGTAGGCGACGGAGGGAAAACTGGCGCAGCGGATGTCGGTACCGGTCGCGGCCGTGACGAATTTGGTGTTGCCGGATCCGACATCCACCGCTCTGACGATCAATTCCATAGCAAGACTCCGAGGTTGGTTTCAGGTCGATCAGCATCGACAGCGCGATCTGATCCCGCCACACGGAATCCCCACTCAAAGAGGCCGATTTCGGCATCGGGCTCGGCCCGCTGTCAGCGAACCGGCGATACGCGGACATTTCGCTGACACCTGAAAGCGTCATCCCCCAGCGGGGCTGCGTGTGTGTCACTACGCTCTCATTCAAATGGCGGGCATCAACCCCACGCGCGACAGTTGCCGCCGGAGCGGTCCGCGCGCGAGCATCGCCCTGAGTTGCCCCGCCATGGACCAGAGGCAGAGATTTCCCCCGTCAAGCCCGCCCGCTGCCTCGTTGTGCGCCGCTTTGCGACAATAAATGCGCCTTACCGCACTCTCCCGGGCGCGCAAGTGCCACTCGCAATCCTCCGCAAATCGCCGCGCTTTCGAGCCGCCCGCTTGACCGCCCTACCCGCTTGGCGTCAACTACGGTTTCCCGAGGGCCATCCTGGCCCCGCTCCATCGCGGAGCAAAAGGCGTCGCAGTCGTTACCTGCCCTTGAAGCGCCAGTCTCGAACCGGCAATGCCGTCGCCCTAGAGGCGGCGGTCCCAAGGTCTTTCTCGTAGTGCATGTCCCTGGCTTGGCCAGCGTTCATCGCTGGGCGCTCCCTGAAGCGCGCCACGGACAACAGAGCACCCGGCCGGCACGCGATGCCGTGCCCCAGTTCCCGCCATCCTTTGAGCACGCGTTCCACGCAGCGCGCGGCCGTGTTTGCCCGCTTGGGCTCCCCGCGCGTCTTCGCTCACACCCTCGACACCGCCCTGGACTTTCGGTCAGGGGCGGACCCATGCGAGTGGATGGCGCTACGACTCCAGAACCGATCCACCAGATGGCGCGAGGCCTGACCTCGCCGCCGATGCCCAAGCCACGCCCCAGAGGCCGGCCGGCATCACCACCCCCATGGCTGCAGAAATGCACGGATGGGCCGGATCAACCCGTTTCGTTTTTAAGACCGACCGAGTTGGCGAGCGCAGACGCGCTGGCCGACGAACCCCTGGGTAGGTGCCGCGACGCCGTGGTCGCGCGCGGTGCCGAAGTTCTTGACCACTGACCGGCGTGGGCGACGGAATCCGTCCCGCCGGGAGTTGCCCTGGATTCCACTTTCATCGCCAACATCGGTCCGCCGTTCGGGCGGCGGGCTTTCGACCATGGAGCCATTACCATGTCCGACGCCATTCTTCGCCGTACCTCTCGCCGCCGGGTGCAGGAACCTGCCAGCCCCGGGCGTTCCAGCCAGCAACAACCCGCTCGCCCCCAGAGTTGGGCGGGAAAGACACCCCAGGAAATCCTCGCCCGCTACCAGCCGGGCAAGGCGCCGCCGCTCAAGGTGCTGGAGGTCCTGATCAAACTCTTCAACACTCAGCACACGGCGCTGGAGAAAACCGTCTCGCACAAGACGCGGCAGGAACGCGCGCAGTTTCTGCGGCGCTTCTTCCGCGACCTGAAGCAGAAGGCGGGCTTCAAGACGGTGCCGGACCCGCGCAACCTCGGGCAGAAGCACATCCACGCCATGGTGCAGGTCTGGCAGCAGGCGCATCTGGCACCGGCGACGATCCAGACCTACCTGAGCTTCCTGCGGGGGCTGGCGATGTGGATGGGCAAGCACGGCTTCGTGCGCAAGCCGGGCCACTACGGTTTGAGCCTGGACGAGTACCAGCGCCACGAGTCCGCCCAGCGGGACAAGAGCTGGACCGCCCAAGGGATCGATGCGGAGGCGGTGATCGCCGAGGTGTGCAAGTTCGACCTCCGTGTCGGCGCATCGCTGCGGCTGATGTCGGCCCTGGGGCTGCGGCGCAAGGAGTCGGTGCAGTTCCGGCCATTCCAGCATGTCATGCCGTTCAGCGAGACCGGGCTGCCAGAGAACCGGCAGCAGGCGGATCGATATGCATGGGTCAAGGGCAAGGGCGGCCGGGTGCGCTGGATTCCCCTGGACAGTCCGGTTCATCTGGCGGCGCTGGAGTTTGCCCAAGGCGTGGTCGACGGTCGCGACGCCCACATGGGCGATCCGCGTCGGGACCTGAAGCGTAACCTGCGGCGGCTGGACTACGTCCTGGAGAAATTCGGCATCACTGTGCGCAAGCGGGGCGCGACAGGTCATGGCCTGCGCCACGAGGTGTTGAATGATGCCTATGAAGATATCACTGGGGTGCCGTCCCCGGTCCGGGGTGGCGGGCCGGTATCACCGGAACTGGATCGGGCGGCGCGGCTGGCGGTGTCGCAACTGGCGGGGCATGCGCGCGCAAGGGCCGCAGGTGCCTACATCGGCACGATCATCAAGCCAAGTGGCCGGCCGGTTGGCTCGCCCGAGCCGAAGGGCGACGATGACGACGGGGCGGCCGTGCCGGTGTGAGCGGTGTCCGGACAAGGCGGTGCCGGGCGGGAACGATTGCGCCGCCCGGCATCGCCTTGCGGCGTGCCTCACGCCGTCACGGCTGGCTCGCCGGGCACCCTGCGCGTGTCGTCCGCTGCCGCTTCGGTTTGCCTGGTCTGGGCGGTGTTGATGCGCAGGCAGGCGGGCAACCAGCCCGTGCCGGCCACCGTCTGTTCCGCCCCCGTCACCACGGCATCCTTTTTGAGCGCGGCCAGCGGGCTGGCGGCATTGGCATCGACGGCCTCGGTGACGACCTCGAGGACACGTGCCTTGGAGACGTGGTTGAAGTAGGACGCCCCCGTGGCCGTCCACCATTGAGTCATGTCCAGCCCCAAGGCCCGCGCCAACGCCTCGTTGCTTTGCCGCTCGGGCTCAGTTCCATAGATGCCCGTGACGGTGACCGCAACGACGAAGGTCAGCAGGCGCAGCGCCGTCGCCTGCTCCTGCGCGAGCAGCCACGGGAAGATTTCCTCCAGGTTCTCCGGCAGCCGCTCGGCCCAGGCGGTGCGCTCGGCCTGAAGCTTCGCCCAGGCGGCACTGGCCTCCATGTCCTCGGCGGCGGATCGCAGTTCGGATTGGCTGTCGGTCGCGCTGATGGCGAAGACGTTCTCCGAGCGGCAATAGTAGAGATCGTTGCCCCGGAAAATCTTTTGCGCCAGATGTGCGGTGATCGCGGCCAGCGCCACGTCGGGGCGGTCGAGCAATTCGGCCTGGACGGCGGCGACCCGGTGGGCGGTGAGGCAACGCACCAGCTTCTCGGAATGCACCGGGCGGGTCTTGGGCGACGGCAGCGACACCAGTGGTTCGTCGGTGCCGTTTTCGGCGGCTTGGCGGGCGGCCTGGACCATGTCGCTGCGGTCGTCGGGGCGGATCAAGCCGTACTTCACCGCAACGGCGCCGTTGTGGCCGACATGGACGACGCAGCCGGCCTGGGCCATCAGGTCCGCCGGCCACACGCTGAGGGCTTCGTCGAGCGCCTTGCGTTGCTCCTCCAGGCCTTCGGCTTCGCCTTCGAGCTGATAGAAGGTCTCCTCGTCGCCGTCTTCGTCGGCCAGCCTTTCCATCTGCGCGTGCAGCGCCGCGATGCGATCATCCAGGTCCGCCAGGGTGGCCGCTTCATCGGCATCCGGTTGGCGCTTCGTCTTGCGCAGTTCGCCGTACTTGACGTACTCGTCGAAGGCATAGCGGACTCGGACATCGACCCATTTCCAGCCTTCGGCCGCGATCTGCTTGGCCCGCTTTTGCAGCTTGTCGGTCGCCAACTTTTCCAATAGGGCCGCATCGAGGAGGTAGACCTTCTTGTCGTCGTCGCTGAAGAGGTCGCGCCGTAGCGCACCGCCGGCCTTCTCATAGGTCTTGAGGGTCACGTACTTGGCGACGGTATCGCGGTCGGACTCGATCTCGCCTTGGGTCAGCAGTTGGCGCAGGTAGTCGGGACGGCGGTTCCACGACGGCAGCGCGGCCCAGGTCTGCTCCTGCTTCTGGTGATCGTCCACCGAGGCCAGCACCATCAGGCAGTCCA
>DAOMFF010000121.1:2540-4938 GCA_035429665.1 Azonexus sp. | reverse complement strand
CGCCGGCTTGGGCGAGGGGCTGGTTGTCGTCGGGCAGGCCGGCGGCGATGGCGTCGCGCTTGATGCGGGCGATGGCCTCGCCGACCAGATCGGAGAAGGTCGTCAGCGCGACGAGTTGGCGGGGGGTGAAGAGGTCGCCCCACGTTGTCAGGCCGTAGGGCGTGCAGTTGCCGCCGGTCATGCGGGTGGGTATGTCGCCTTCCGGCTTCCAGTCCGGCTGCGCCTTCAGCGCGGCGGCTTCATGCTCCGGCGTCGGCGCCAGATAGACGCGGCCGCGCGTGCCTTCGGCGACGATGGCCATCAGCCGTGCGCCCATGCGCCCCGCCTTGCCTTCGGCCTTGATGTAGTCGCCGGAAATCGGCGCGTCCGACATCAGGCATCCGAAATTCGCCCGCGCCAGCTTGGTGCCGGCCTTCGCGCTAGCGGCATTCGCTGGCGTACCCACCTTCACCGTAAAACGGTAGCCTCCGCCTTCGATCACCGGCTCGACATAAGCCTCCTTGCCGGCCTTGGTGCTGAGCATGAAAGTCGAGGCCAAAGGGACGTCGACCGCGGCAAACGCCGGATTGGGGCTCTTGACGGTGCGCGCCCACAGCCAGGCGATGACGGTGAGCCGCTGGCCGACGTAGGGCTTGAGGTCGGGACGCTCCTGCACCATGTCGGTCGTGACTGCGATCTTGGGGTAGAGGTGGTCGATGCGCTTTTCGGCTTCGTCGCGCATCCACTGGCCGTAGTGGCGCACATCTGCTGCGAGGCCTTCGGCCCCGCGGTAGGAAGCAGGAAATAGTGAATAGGAACTGGGGAGGGCTTCCTTCCGGCTATTTCCTAACCCACTATTTCCTAACTCCTGAACTTCCGCCTTAGCGTCGTCAGCATTTTTCCGACTTCGTTCAGTAATCCCCGCAGGCTTTCCGTTTCCGCTTTCGGGAACCAGCCGATTTCCTCGCACAGCGTCAGAAAGGTTTCCGTCTCGGCAAGCGATCCCTGGGCGATTGCCAGAAACTGGGCTTTCTCCCTGTCTGATTCCCGCGTCCACCCTTCCGCGATGTTCGCCGGCACCGATGCTGCCGCCCGCGTTATTTGCGAGCGCATCCCGTAGGTTTCCTCCCGTGGCAACCGTGGAGCCAGCCGATATACCTCCTTGGCCACCTCCATCGCCTTTTGCCAGACCGTCAATTCCCGATAGTGCATCGCCATTTCCTATCCACTGTTTCCTACTTTCTGGATTGACGGGCGGCAGCCCGGCAAACCTCGGCGGGATCTCGATCATCGCCTTGTTGATCAGCACCGCCACCGGGTTGAGGTCGCTGGCGTAACTCTCCAGCCCCAGCCGCTGCGCTTCCAGCGGCAGCGCGCCGCCGCCGGCGAAGGGGTCGTGGAAGGCGGGCAGGTGGTAGCGGTCGAACAGTTCGCTGGCGCGCGGGTGGTCGGCGTTCTCGGCGCAGGTGTAGCGCCAGCTCTGCCGGATTTCGTCGCGCGCCGCCTGCAACACGTTCTCGTTGGTGGTGTTCTCCCACAGCACGAGGTCTTCGATGATCCTGAACAGCCGCTGGCGCTCCTTGTCCTGCTTCTTCTCGCTGGGGAAGAGATCGGGGTGCGCCGAGGGGTCATCGACCATCTGCGCGAAGATCACCGCCCGCGCCGCCGCCAGCGGCCGCCGCGCCCACCACAGGTGCAGGGTGCTGGGATGGCCATGGCGGATCGACTTCTCCCGCGCCGCCGCCTTGTTGATGGCTTCGAGCGGTAAGGCGACTTCGATGAGTTTCTTTTTGGGGGTCATGACCAGATGTTCTTGACAGGGTAGTGCTCAAAGGCGCTATCGCCACTGGCCAGTGTGTAGCCGAGGGAAATCGCCTGGGCGATCAGCAGGCGATCAAACGGGTCACGATGATGAAATGGCAAGTCCTGCAAGGTGAAAAGGTTCATTGGTAGTCCTTGAAGTCGGCCAGCGGCGCGTCGATATCATCGGCGATCCAGATCAGTCCCTTGGCGCTGCCCGGCTCGCGCGGCTCACAGGTGCCGGCGCGTGCCTGCTTGTGCTCCAGGAACTCGACGAAATCAAGGACTTCAGCCGCCAGGGATTCCGGCAGTTGCTTGAGGTGCTGATAAACGAGTTCGGCGTGGCTCATATTGATTCTCCTGTGATCAGGTGTTGCGACAGCGTTGGCCAAGGCACAGTATGCCGCCTCGTCATGCTTGTCGTGCCATTCGTTCAACGTTGATTCGATGTCGCGCAGATAGTCGCTGTCGGGAAGGCTGGATTCGTCCGCCATTTTTGACGAAGTGGTCATCGCGGCGCATTCGCTCGCGCGATCAACTCTGCAAAGTCGTAGTTGACGCTGTTCGCACAGAAATCCGGCTCGCGCTGAAATGGCTGACGCAGGTAATGCACCTTGTG
>DAOMFF010000121.1:0-2440 GCA_035429665.1 Azonexus sp. | reverse complement strand
TCCATGATGACGGCGCGAGCGCGCGCGGCGCTGGCCTGGGTATCGGCGGGCGCGGTTGACTGCCCGGTCGACTGCCCGGTCATGGCCCGAATCAGGCCGATGGGCACGACCAGCAGGCCACCGAGGATGACCGGCGGCAGCGGCGAAATCCGCGCCTCCAGCTTGAGATCCTCGAGGCGCTTTCGCAGCCGGTCTTGCAGAAGATCGGCGCGCTTGCGCGCTTCACCGGAGTTGAGCCGGGCGTTGGGCTTGCCGGCGGCTTCCTGCAGCTTGAGTTCTTCGGCGCGGTGGTCCCAGTAGGTGATTTCCTTGGTCAGCCGATCCTTGACCGCGGCTTCGGTCTTGGCGATGAGGCCGAGTTTGTGGCCTTTGACTTCGGCCAGGTGCTCGGGGACGACATGGGCAATGGCGTAACCCTGCGCCTTCTGCTCCAGTTCGCGGCCGATCCACTGACATTCGGGGCGGTCGAGCAGCGCGTCGATGCCCGGTTCGCCAGCCGCCAGCGGGCGGTAGTCGAGATACGGGGCGTAATGGATGTGGCGCGCCGTGCCGGCGGCGTCCATTTCCACGTACAACATGCGTTTGGAAACGACGCGGCGCTCGCCGGCGCGGGTCAGGCCGGCATCCTGAATCGCGTGCTCCAGATAGAAGACGACGCGCGGCGCGACGCCGGGGGCGCGTTCATCGACCAGCACCGTGCCCCGCTTGAGCAGATCGCGGTTGCGTTCGAGCGTCAGGTCGATGACGGAATCGAGCAACGGGTGGCCGGGGCAGACGAAGGCGGCGAGCGGCTGGCCTTGCGGCGCGACCAGGGATTTCTCGAAAGCGATGCGTTCATAGCGCGGCAGCACCGATTCGCCAATGCCGATGAGACGGTCGCGGTTGCGCACCGGGGACGGCACATGGGTGACTTCATAGCGGCGGGTTTCGCGCTGCTTGGCGGCGCCGCCGAGACGCTTGAAGGCTTCGTGGAAGAAGGACTCGATGTAGTGCGGTTGCAGGCGGCGGGCATCGGCCCGCTCCATGTCGGCGCGGATGCGCTGCACCTTGCTGGCATCCATGGCGTCGTGGGCCAGCACGCGCTCTTCGAGCAGGTTTTGCAGGTGCTCACGGTCGAGCGTGGTGTCGAGCACGGTGGTGAGGAAGGCCATGACTTCGGGCTTCTCGCCGTGGCGGATGGCTTCGATGAGCAGTTCGCGCAGGGACTTGCCCTCGAACTGGAGTTTGCCGAGCACGTCGAAAACCTGCCCGCCCAACGCCTGGCGCGCCTGTTCGAGCTTTTCGAGCAGCTTGCGGTAGACGTCGCCTTCCCGGGTTTCCTCGGCGACCAGATTCCACAGATGGCAGACTTCGGTCTGGCCGATGCGGTGGATGCGGCCAAAGCGTTGTTCGATCCGGTTGGGGTTCCACGGCAGGTCGTAATTGACCATCAGATGGGCGCGCTGGAGGTTGATGCCTTCGCCGGCGGCATCGGTGGCGAGCAGCACCTGCACCTCGGGATCGTGCCTGAAGGATTCCTGGACCTTGAGCCGCTCTTCGCGACCGACCCCACCGTGGATGGTGACGACAGCCTCCGCGCGCCCGAGGAATCCGGCGATGCGGTCTTCCAGATAGTTGAGCGTGTCGCGGTGCTCGGTGAAGATGACGAGTTTCTGGTGCGGTGACGGGGTGTGCGGCGGAATCTTGCCGGCGCCGTAAGGGGCTTCGGGCTCGGCAACACGATGGGTGGCGGCGCTGGTGAAGATTTCACCGAGCAGGCTGGAGAGTTGCATCCATTTGGTGTCGTTGCCGCTGCGGCGGACGGTCAAGGCGCTCGCTTCCAGAACCTTGAGCGTTTCGATCTCGATGCGCAGTTCGGCAATGGAGCGCGCCGCGGTGGCCTGGTCGAGAATTTCTTCCTCGGCGGCGGCAACTTCGTTGTCCGGCGCTTCGTCGAGGTCATCGACGTCCTCGCTGTCGAGGGCGGGCAGCGACGCGGCGAGGATGGGCGCGGCTTGGCCGCCGCGCTGGAGCACCTCCAGTTCGCGCAGCCGGCTTTCCAGCCGTTCGCGGCGTCGGCGCAGCGATTGGTAAATGGCTTCGGGCGACGAGGCCAGTCGGCGTTGCAGGATGGTTAGGGCAAAGCCGACGGTGCCGGCGCGCTTGTCGTTTGCCAGCGCTTCGGCGCGGTTGAACTCTTCACGCACGTAGTCGGTGACGGCCTTGTACAGCCCCGCTTCCGGCAGCGACAGCCGGTAGGGAACGGTGTAGGCAATGCGCTGGGGAAACAGCGGCGTGCCGTCGAACTTGAGCAGGCTTTCCTTGACCATGCGGCGCATGAGGTCGGAAACGTCGGCCGTGTGCACGCCATCGCGGAACTTGCCCTCGAAGCGGTCGCCATCGAGCAGCGCCATGAAAAGCTGGAAGTCTTCCTCCTTGCCGTTGTGCGGCGTGGCCGACA
>DAOMFF010000120.1:0-4965 GCA_035429665.1 Azonexus sp. | reverse complement strand
TGGCGACCGTGGCGAAGGGCTTGTTGAGCTTTTCCAGCGGACGCTTGTTGAGGTGCTGGTTGATGAAGTCCTGCAGCGCCTCGCCCTTGAGCAGGCCGCGCCCGCCCAGCGTCCAGTCCGCGAAGATCTTCTCGTCGAGCTGGACGGCGATCTTCTGCATGGCGAAGGCATCGTAGCCGCCAGCGTAGAGCGAACCGACGACGGCGCCGGCGCTGGTGCCGACCACGTAGTCCGGGACGATGCCGTGCGATTCGAGCATCTTGATCACGCCGATGTGCGCGAAGCCGCGCGCCGCGCCGCCGCCGAGGGCGAGGGCGAGGCCAATCTTCGGCTTCGCCGCGACGGGCGCCACGGGCACTGCGGGCGGCTTTTCCGGGGCCTTGCCGGGGAGCACGGAGCAGCCGGCGAGGAGGACGGTGGCGACTGCGGTCAACAGCCGCCGGCGGGCGAAAACGGGCTCAGACATCGGCTTCCACCAGCCCGCCATCCCTCTCCATCCAGGCCCGGCGGCCGGCGGCCTCGCCCTTGCCCATCAACAGGGTAAAGGTGCCGGTCATTTCGGCGATGGTTTCACGGCTGGCCTGGAAGGGCACGAGGCGGCGGGTGTCGGGGCAGAGGGTGGTTTCCCACAGCTGGTCCGGGTTCATTTCGCCGAGGCCCTTGAAGCGCGAGACGGTGATCTTGTTTTCCGAAACGCCTTCGTCGCGCAGCTTGGTCAGCGTCTGTTCCTTCTCGGCCTCGTCCAGGCAATAGACCTTGCGCGTGTGGCCGCGCGCCTCGACATCGACGCGGAACAGCGGCGGCTGGGCGACGTGGATGTGGCCGCGTTCGACCAGCGCCGGGAAGTGCTTGAGGAACAGCGTGAACAGCAATACCTGGATGTGGCTGCCGTCCACGTCGGCATCGGACATGACGATGATGCGGCCGTAGCGTAGGTCGGAAACGTCGACCGTATCAATCTGGTTGATGCCGTGCGGGTCGACGCCGATGGCCACCGAAATATCGTGTACCTCGTTGTTCCTGAAAAGCTGGTCGCGGTCGACTTCCCAGGTGTTCAGCACCTTGCCGCGCAACGGAAGGACGGCCTGGGTTTCCTTGTCGCGCCCCTGCTTGGCCGAGCCGCCGGCCGAGTCCCCCTCGACCAGAAAGACTTCATTGCGGGCGATGTCGTCGGATTCGCAGTCGGTCAGCTTGCCGGGCAGCGTGGCAATGCCAGACGACTTCTTCTTTTCGACCTTCTGCGTCGATTTCATGCGGTTCTGCGCCGCCTTGACCGCCAGTTCGGCGATCTTCTTGCCGAAATCGGCGTGGCTGTTCAGCCACAGCTCGAAGGGGTCGCGCACCATCTGCGAGACCAGCTTGTAGGCGTCGCGGCTGGTCAGCTTTTCCTTGGTCTGGCCCTGGAACTGCGGGTCGAGGACCTTGGCCGAGAGCAGCCAGGTCATGCGGCCGCAGACGTCTTCCTGTGCCAGCTTGACCTTGGCCGGCAGGATGGCGTGGTGGTCGGCGAAGGTCTTGACCGCCTCGAAGACGCCGGCCTTCAGCCCGGCCTCGTGGGTGCCACCGTCGAGCGTCGGGATCAGGTTGACGTAGGTTTCCGGCTTGCCGCCGCCTTCCTCGAACCAGGCCAGCGCCCAGGTGGCGCCTTCGCCGACGGCGAAGCCGTTTTCGGTCTCGACATATTTCTCGCCGACGAAGATCGGTGCCACCGGCGAGCCGACCATCATTTCGGTGAGGTAGTCGGCCATGCCGTTGCGGTAGCACCAGCTTTTCGGCGTTTCGCCCTCGATTTCGAGGTCGACCGTGACATTCGGCATCAGGACCGCCTTGGAGCGCAGCAGATGTTCGAGCTGGACAAGATTCAGCTTGGGCGAATCGAAGTACCTGGGGTCGGGGCGGACACGCACCGTGGTGCCGGTGGTGCGCGGTCCGCAGTCGCCGATGCGGGTCAGCGGCTCGGTAACGAAGCCGGCGCTGAAAGCGATGCGGTGCACCCCGCCACCCCGCCTGATCTCGACCTCCAGTCGTGTCGACAGCGCGTTGGTGACCGAAACGCCGACACCGTGCAGGCCGCCCGAGAAGTGGTAGGCGTTGCCGGCCTCCTTCTTGTTGAACTTGCCGCCGGCGTGCAGCTTGCAGAACACCAGCTCGACGGCCGGCCGGCCTTCTTCGGGATGGATTTCGACCGGGATGCCGCGGCCGTTGTCGGACACCTCGATCAACCCGTCAGCCTGGATGCGCACCGAAATTTTCTTCGCAAAGCCGGCCAGCGCTTCATCGGCGGAATTGTCGATGACTTCCTGGACGATGTGGGTCGGGCAGGTCGTCCGGGTATACATTCCCGGGCGCTCCTTGACGGGCTCCAGGTCTTTCAGGACGCGGATGGACGAGGCGGAATATTCAGTCATGCGCTTTGCAAATGAGGCATTGGGGGCAGTCGACCGCAGCGATCAGCGGTTACTGGTGGATTGTACCGGTTGCGGCGGCATTCCCAATGCGCCGATCATCGCGCGCACGGCGCGCAGTTGGGCGCCGTCGCGGGTAGGGTAGTCGACGCCGGTGTAGCCCCACCAGTCCCAGCAACCCTTCGGATTGAGCAGCCAGCGGAACGAGCCCCAGGCCAGGCCGTAGCGCCGCACCGTCTGCGGGTAGAGGACGACGATGCGGTTGCTGGCCGCCCAGCGGTTGTAACCGGCGCCGTCGACGAAGCGGCGGCCGATCTCGCCGGCGTTCTGCAGGCAGCCGTGGAAGGCGACGTGGATCCTGCAGCCGCCGCTGCGGCAGGCGGTCGGGACGAAGGCGTAGCCCTCGTCGGCCAGGCTGGCGTCGACGGCACGCCCGCGCACGAAGGGGCGCTGGTCGAATACGAGCATCTCGCCAGCCGGCGCCGCCGCGGGCGGCTGCAGCGGGCCGAGCAGGTGAGCCAGGAGCTGGCCGGCGGCATCGACGTCCTGACAACGGTTGATGAACGGCGATTCGCTGGTCGGGCAGGCATTGGCCTGCGGGTCGGCGACCGAGAGCATGGCGTGCCCGGCTTCCGGCACCTTGACGAAACGGATGGCGTCGGCGGGCAGAGCGGTGCGGTAGAAGGCGTCCAGCGCGTCCATCACCGGCGCCAAGACGACCTTGTCGTTGCCGCCGGCCAGCAGCCAGACGCGGTCGTCGCGCAGCTTGGCGGCGGGGTCGATGCGATCCGCCGCCGCGAACTGATTCACCGCCCGCAGGGTCTCGTCGGCGGTCGGCGGCTGCGTCTCGCCGGACGGCGCCATGCAGTTGCCCAGCGCCCGGCGCAGCGAACCCTGGGCGCAGTCATACGGCCCGCCGGCGACGATCCCGGCGCCACGCACGATGGACGAATAGGCGACCTGGAACTGCACCGCCATGTAGCCGCCGGAAGAGATGCCGGACACCGTCACGTCGTCGGTGCTCGCGGCCAGCCCCGGCAGCGGCTGGGTGGCGCCGACGACGGCCGGGAGGAAAAGCAGGGAGAGGGCACCAGCCTCTTGCAGGCGCGCGGGGATGTTCATGTCACCAGTGTTCCGCTTGTTTGTCAGGCGAGCCCCAACTGAAAAGGGCCGGCGAAACCGACCCCTTCGTACACAGCGTCGACAGCGCGGGTTCTACTTGTTCCTGATGGCCTTGCCCGCCGGCGTGCTGCCGCCCTGAACGCCAAGCTGGCCGCCGGTGCCGAGTCCGCCCTGAACTTCCTGCGCCTTGTAGTTGCGCACGGCGCGGACGATGTTGTTGTAGGAATCGGTGAAGGCGGCAACGATGACCTTGCCTTCCGCGGTGTTGCTATAGCCGCCGGCAATGCCGCCGCCTCCAGCACCGAAAAGTCCGCCCAGCATGCCGAAGTCGACGTTGCGGGCGCTGCCTTCGGCGGCAGCCAGTTGCACGCTCGAGCGATTGTCGATCAGCGTCAGGATCGTGCTGGCCTCCTTGGCGTTCATGCTGCCGCCGACCAGGGCGCCCAGCGAACCACCCAGGCGGCCACCTATCGCCGCGCCGGCGCCACCGGCATTCTGGTTGCTGAAGGTGATGGACGGACTCATCGAATAGTCGGCGGCGACCATCTGGCCCTTGCCGAAATTGGATCCCTTGCGCATCTCGCCCGTTTGTTCGAGCGCCCGCTCGCCCATGATGTTCTGCATTGCCCGACCGCGTTCGACAATCACGAAGCAGTTGGACTGCTGCACCAGCAGCTTCAATACCGGCACGGTGGAGCCGAGCCGCAACTGGCCGGTTAGATAGCCATACCAGGAAGCATGGGTGTCCTCGACGATCGCCAGCGTACCCAGCGTCGCCGAACACCTTTCGAGCTGGGCATTGGCGTTCTGGACGTTGGAACCGGCCGCCGAACCGGTGGCGGTCGTTTTCGCTGCCGGCGAACCCATGTCCATGTTGGAACATCCGGCAAGTGCCGCGCATATCAGGCTGCCCAGCAACAAACGACGATCGGAATGATGTGTGGCGAACATGGCAACCTCCTTGTGATTGGTTCTGGTGATATTTCTTGTTGGGATTAGCAAACCGCGCGAACGTTCAACATGGATCCGTCACGAATCCGTGCGAAATCGTATCACGTTGGCGATAGCAGCAAAGCCTGAACGCATCATATACGAGAATATTTGCATCGCGCCTCGCGGCCTGGCGGAAAGAGCGAGCATGGGACGTTCTTGGGTAGAATCGGGACCACCTCAAGAAACGGAATATTTCGATGGCCGGAGCCAGCCTGCTTGCACTGATTGACGACATCGCGTCGGTTCTCGATGACGTCGCCCTGATGACCAAGGTCGCCGCCAAGAAGACTGCGGGCGTCCTTGGCGACGACCTGGCGCTGAATGCGCAGCAGGTTTCCGGCGTGCGCGCCGAGCGGGAACTGCCGGTCGTCTGGGCGGTCGGCGTCGGGTCGCTGAAGAACAAGGTGATCCTGGTGCCGGCGGCGCTGGCGATCAGCGCCTTCAT
>DAOMFF010000119.1:3527-4976 GCA_035429665.1 Azonexus sp. | reverse complement strand
TTCGAGATGAACAGCACGGTGACCTCGTTCGCCGAGATTGGTGGCTGGAGGCTGATTAGGACAGCGGCGGTGTCACTGGAAGCGCTGCGCAACGGCAACTATTCGATCGTGGTTCGCACCAGCCCGCAGGACCGGAACATCGACATATTCTGCGGTGACATCCGTTAGGATCCGCCTGCGCCGCGCCCCGGCTTCTGCCAGCGAAGCCGGCCTTGCTCCGGCGACGGCATGCGATTCGTGGCCATCCGCCGCGAGGTGGCCGCTGTCCTCAACGCGACGGGAGAACCGCTTGCCGAAAGCATGCTGGCCGCGTCAGAATCCCGAGCGCCGGCAAGCAGCCGATGGCAGCATGCCTGGTAGCACCGGGACGTAGGGAAAACGACATGTTCGACGACAAGGTTGCGGTAGTCACCGGGGCCGGCTCCGGCATCGGCCGGGCACTGGCCGTGCAGCTGGCCAAGGCCGGCGCGCGCCTGGCACTGTCCGATATCAACCGGACGATGCTCGACGAAACCCTTGGCCTGTTGCCCAGGAGCAGGAGGAAATCCAGCCTGCGGGTCAGGGGCTATACGCTCGACGTGGCCTCAGCCGAAGCCGTGTTTGCTCACGCCGACGAGGTCAGGCGGGATTTCGGGACAGCCCATTTCGTCTTCAACAACGCCGGCGCAACAATCGTCGGCACGGTCGCGCATACTTCCATCGAGGAGTACGAATGGCAACTCGGCATCAACATGTGGGGCGTGCTCTACGGCACCAAGGCCTTCCTGCCGCTGATGCTCGAGCAGCGCGAAGGCTGCATCGTCAATATTTCCAGCGTCTTCGGAATGATCGGATATCCGGCGCAAAGCGCCTACAACATGTCGAAGTTCGCCGTGCGCGGCCTGACTGAATGCCTGTGGTCCGAACTTGAAGGAACCGGGGTGCGCGCGGTCTGCGTTCATCCTGGCGGCATAAGGACGAATATCGACAAAACGGCGCGCCGTTGCAAGGCCGCCAGTAGCGAAGAGGCGTCCTTCGACGGCCTGGCCGAAAAGATGCTGGTGACGCCGCCTGAAGACTGCGCCGCCGACATTCTGGAGGGCCTGCGCCGGGGCGACCAGCGCATCATCACCGGCAGCAAGTCATCAACGATTTTCTGGATGTCGCGCCTCATCCCAGATGCCTATCCAAAGCTGCTCAAACTGCTCGGCTGACATTGGCCGCTGTTTCAATGCGGAGGTCAAGTCCTGGCCGTCAATTGCGGTCAACCCGAAAAATCCCCTCTTTTCACAACCCGGAACGATTGCCCTTGTAGTCAGTCGCTGCCACTCCCAGGCAAGGCCTTCGTAGCGCCGCCGGCCGTGGTCTGCCAATCCGTTGTCGTCAGTTCACGATCATCACCCTGGAGCCCGTCTTGACTGAATCCATCCTTGCCGGACTTGCGCTGGCCACTGCCATCTGGTTTGTCGG
>DAOMFF010000119.1:0-3427 GCA_035429665.1 Azonexus sp. | reverse complement strand
ACAGGAGGACGCTCTACATTCATGGCGGCGCCTTTACCATGGGCAGTCCGTTGAGCCACCGCAATATCACCAGCAAGTTCTCCGAAATCACCGGCGGTGCGGTATTGGCGATCGACTACCGGCTCATGCCCGAGAACCCGCGCATGGCTGGCATCGAGGATTGCCGGACGGCCTATCGCTGGATCCTCGAATCCGGCCCGGACGGTCAGTCGCCGGCAAAGGTCCTGTTCGTCGCCGGCGATTCCGCCGGCGGCAACCTGACCTTGTCGCTGATCGCCTGGGTTCGCGACCAGCGTCTGCGTGCGCCGGATGCTGCGGTCGCGCTGGCGCCCCAGACCGACGCCACTTTCGGCAGCCCGAGCCTCAAGGGCAACCTGGCGACCGATGCCATGCTCGGCCCGATGTTCAAAACGCTTTCCAGGGTTCCCCGCTCCGTATTGCTGTGGGCGACATGCCTGCAAATCCGCAAGCGACCATGCGACCCCGTCATCTCGCCGGTATTCGGCGACCTGGCGAACCTTCCGCCCTTGCTGATCCATGCCAGCGAGGTGGAGATGCTGCGCGACGACAGTATCCGCTACTTCAACAAGGCCCTGTTGGCCGGCTCGCCGGTAAAGCTCCAGACCTGGAATCATGTCGTGCATGTCTGGCACATGTTTTACCCGGAACTGACCGAGGCGCGCGACGCGTTTGAAGAAATCCGCAAATTCCTCGCTGCCCGGACGGGTTGAGTCAATATCGTTTGCGCCCGCAGCGCGACTGCGGCACCGTGCTCTTCTGCCTAGAGTCGCGCGGGCGGCGTCAGATAGGGCAAGGTCGAGCCGAGATTCTCCTTGCCCTTCCTGATCTCCATGCGGGCAATGGCTTGCAGGTGGACTTCGTCCGGACCATCGGCATAGCGCAGCGCCCGCCCCCAGGTCCAGTGGTCGGCCAGAGGCGTGTCCGGGCTGATGCCCATCGCCCCGAATGTCTGCATGGCGCGATCGCACACCGCGGTGTGCACACCCGGAACCAGCGCCTTGATCATCGAGATCTCCTTGCGCGCCTCCTTGACCCCGACGTTGTCGATCATCCACGCGGCCTTGAGGACCAGCAGGCGCGCCTGGTCGATCTCGATCCGCGACTTCGCGATCCATTCGCCGATCGTCCCATGCATGTACAACTGCTTGCCGAAGGCCTTGCGTTCCAAGGCACGATCGATCATCAGTTCCAGCGCGAGTTCGGCGGCGCCGATCGAGCGCATGCAATGGTGAATCCGGCCGGGGCCGAGGCGTGCCTGAGCCAGCGCAAAGCCGCTGCCCTCCGCGCCGAGCAGATTACTGGCCGGCACCCGCACGTTGCGGAAGACAATCTCGCAATGCCCTTCCGGTGAATGGTGGTTCATGATGTTGACGTTGCGCACGATTTCCAGCCCCGGCGTAGCGCGCGGCACCAGGACCATGCTCTGCTGCCGGTGTGCATCCGCCGTCAGATCGGTCTTGCCCATCACGATGAGTATCCGGCAATCGGGATGCGCGGCATTGGTGATGAACCACTTGCGTCCATTGATCACGTAGTCGACACCATCCCGGGAGATCAGCGTGGTGATGTTGGTGGCGTCCGACGAGGCGACATCCGGCTCGGTCATGGCGAAGGCGGAACGGATCTCGCCACGCAGCAGCGGCTGCAGCCATGCCGCATTCTGCTCGGGGGTCGCGAACATGTGCAGGAGCTCCATGTTGCCTGTGTCCGGCGCATTGCAGTTGAAAACCTCCGACGCCCAGCTGACGCGGCCCATGATTTCCGCCAGCGGCGCATACTCGAGATTGGTCAGCCGGGTTCCCGGCTCATCGTCCTTGAGGTGGGGCAGGAACAGGTTCCACAAGCCCTCGGATCTGGCCAGCGCTTTCAAATCCTCCATGAACGACACCGGGAACTTTCCATGATGGACTTCATCGTGCCATTGACGCACGCGCGGCACGATGTACTCGTCCATGAATCCACGGACACGGCGGCGCAGGTCCTCAACTTCCGGGGAATAGGAGAAATCCATTTTGTTTCCTTTCGTTCAAGCCTGAGTCACAAGGCCGAAACGCCACCGTCGACGGCGACGGCCTGACCTGTCATGTAGGAGTTTTCCCTGGCGCACAGCATCAGCATCACCGCGACCGTTTCGCCCGGCGTGCCGAGTCGTTTCATCGGCGACGCCTGGGAGAGATATTCCACCTGCTCCGCCAGGCCTTCCGTCACCATCGGCGTGCTGCTGTAGAACGGGCAGACGGCATTGACGCGAATGTTGTTGCGCGCATATTCGGCCGCCCCGGTCTTGGTCAGTCCGATCACGGCATGCTTGGCCGCCGAATAGGCCGCCAACTTCGGCGCGCCGCCGAGGCCGGCCATCGAGGCGACGTTGAGGATGACCCCGCCCCCCTGCGTCAGCATCTGCGCGATCTGGTGCTTCATGCCGAAAAAGACGCCCTTGGCATTGACAGCGAAGTTGAGGTCGAGATCGGCTTCCCAGGTATCGACGAAGGACTTCATCGGCGTCGACATGCCGGCGTTGTTGACCCCGACATCGATGCGGCCGAAGTTGGCCACGGCCGCATCGACCATCGCCTTAACCTCGGCTTCGCGGGTGACGTCGCAATGCAGGTCGACCACCTCGGCGCCGGCAGCGCGGAGTTCGGCTGCGACGCGCTGCAAGCCTTCATGATTGCGATCCCCGAGAACCAGCCGGGCGCCCATCGCCGCCAGTTCGCGCGCCAGCAACTCGCCGAAGCCGCTGGCCGCGCCGGTAATCATCACGACCTGTCCCGCATAGCTTGTCAGATTCATGGCCATCCCTAGAGTGTCAGTCCGCCGTCGACGATGATGCATTCGCCATTGGTGTAGCTCGCCGCGTCGGAAACCAGGTAGAGCACCGTCCCCGCCATCTCGTGTGGTTCGGCATGCCGGCGCAGCGGGACCCTGGTCATCCATTCGTCGTAGAGGGGCTTGTTGGCAAAGAGGGCGCCGGCAAACCTGGTTTTCGTCAGTCCCGGCAACACGGCGTTGACCCGGATGCCCAGAGGCCCGCACTCCTTGGCGAAGGATTTGGTCATATTCACGACCGCCGCCTTGGTGATCGAGTAGATGCCCTGCATGTCGCCGGGCTGCAGCGCGTTGACCGAGGCGATATTGACGATGGCCCCACTGCCCTGTTCGCGCATCATCTTGCCGGCCGCGATCGACATGAAGAAATAGCCCCGGACATTGACGTCGACCGTCTTGTTGTAGGCGTTCAGATCGGTATCGAGTACATGGCCGAAATACGGATTGGTCGCCGCGTTGTTGACGAGGATGTCGAGGCGTCCGTGCGCGGCGCCAATGTGTGCGAAGGCATTGGCAATGTCTTCCATGTTTCCGACATGGCAAGCCAGCGCTTCGGCGCTCAGACCTGCCGCGCGCA
>DAOMFF010000118.1:0-5018 GCA_035429665.1 Azonexus sp. | reverse complement strand
CCCATCCCCAAAAACCCCCTCCCAATTACAACAACAGGCAGGGGGTTTTTTTGTTGGTGAAGAAATTGATTGACTATACTGAACTCGTGAGGAGTTCTGAGTGGAGCGAAAGATATGGCGGTGGCGACATTTGCTGGCGGGTGCTTCTGGTGCCTTGATGCCGTTTTTTCGCAATTGGCGGGGGTTCACCATGTCACCTCCGGCTATTGCGGTGGCTACAATGCGAACCCGACCTATGAAGAAGTTTGCTCGGGAGCAACGGGCCACGCCGAAGCGGTTCGAATCGATTTCAATTCGGAGCAGATTTCGTACCGCAAGCTTCTTGAAGTGTTCTTCGCCATACATGATCCGACCACGTTGAATCGCCAGGGGGCCGACGTTGGAACGCAATACCGTTCGGCGATCTTCGTTCATACCCCAGAGCAGCGGCGCGAGGCATTGGAGATGATTGAAGGGCTTTCATCGGTCTTCGCTCCACCTGCTGTCATCGTTACCGAGGTTACGGATGCGCCGGAATTCTTTCCGGCCGAGTCCTATCATCAGAGTTATTTCGCCGCCAATCCCGGTCAAGGTTACTGTACCGTGATCATCAGTCCGAAGGTCACAGCCTTCCGGCGGAAGTTCGCGGGGCTGCTCAAAGAGACGGAATAGCCAAGTGCCCCCTGCTGGCGAAAAAAAGCCGCTGCGCCATGGGCGCAACGGCTGCCTAGACTCTGGTGGTGATGGGTGGAATTGAACCACCGACCTATGGGTTATGAATCCATCGCTCTAACCGACTGAGCTACATCACCGCACTCCTAAGGGCGCGGATTATAGTTGGGACGGCATTCTTCGGTCAACGCATTTTGCGGTCGGCTATAATGCACCCCTGTTTTCATCATCCCGAAGTTTGTCATTCCGGCAACCACCGATTCCGAAAAGCCTCTGTTCATGACCAAGAAATTGTTCATCCGTACCTTCGGGTGCCAGATGAATGAGTACGATTCGGACAAGATGGCCGACGTGCTCAACGCCGCCGAAGGCGTTGTCAGGACCGACAACCCGGAAGATGCCGACATCATCCTGTTCAACACCTGTTCGGTGCGCGAGAAGGCGCAGGAAAAGGTGTTCCATGATCTCGGCCGTGTCCGTCACCTGAAGAAGCTCAATCCTGATCTGGTCATCGGCGTCGGAGGCTGCGTGGCGAGCCAGGAGGGTGACGCCATCGTCGCCCGTGCGCCTTACGTCGATGTCGTCTTCGGCCCGCAGACGCTGCACCGTCTGCCGCAACTGTTCGCCGAGCGCAAGCGCCAGGGCAGGGCAGCGGTCGATGTCTCGTTCCCGGAAATCGAGAAATTCGATGCCATGCCCCCCGCCGAGGTCAAGGGCGCATCAGCTTTCGTGTCGATCATGGAAGGCTGCTCGAAGTTCTGTACCTTCTGCATCGTTCCCTACACGCGGGGCGGCGAAGTATCGCGGCCGTTCGAGGACGTGCTGACCGAAGTTGCCGGATTGGCAGCCAATGGGGTCAGGGAAGTGACGCTGCTCGGCCAGAACGTCAATGCCTACAGGGGGGCAATGGCCGGTAGCGAGGAACAGGCCGATCTGGCATTGCTGATCGAATACATCGCCGAAGTTCCAGGCATCGAGCGCATCCGCTACACGACGTCGCACCCGCGTGAAATGTCGCAGCGTCTGATCGACACCTACGTCAAAGTGCCGAAGCTGGTCTCGCATCTGCACCTGCCGGTGCAGGCCGGGGCCGACCGCGTGCTGGCGGCCATGAAGCGCGGCTATACGGCACTCGAATACAAGTCTGTCATCCGCAAGCTGCGGGTGGCGCGCCCCGACATTTCGTTGTCGTCGGACTTCATTGTCGGCTTTCCCGGCGAAACCGACGAGGATTTCGAAAGGACCATGAAACTGATCGACGATGTCGGTTTCGACACCTCCTTCTCCTTCATCTACAGCCCGCGTCCTGGTACTCCCGCCGTCGAAATGGACGACTCGACACCGGCCGAAGTCAAGTCGGCCCGTCTCGCGCGGCTGCAGAAGCGGATCGAGGAACAGGCGCAGGTGATCAGCCAGGCGATGGTCGGCAGCGTGCAGCGCGTGCTGGTCGAAGGCAGGTCGAAAAAGGACGCCAGTGAACTGGCGGGGCGGACCGACAACAATCGCGTCGTCAATTTCGTCGGTGGATCCGCCGGTAGCGCGCGCCTGATCGATAGCTTCGTCAATGTGCGCATCACCAAGGCATTGCCCCACAGCCTGAGAGGCGAGATTGTCATCCTTGAATAGCAGGCCCCCGCCGAATAGCAAGCCGGTGGACGTCGTGCTGGCGCCGGTCGACAATCTCCTGCTGGCCAATCTGTGCGGTCCTCTCGACGAGAACATCCGGCAGATCGAGACCGGCTTCGACGTTACCATCCGGCGCCGCAACGAGCGTTTTTCGATTATTGGCGAGAAATCCGCGTTGACCGCGGACGCCATCCGCCATTTCTATGCAATGGCACGCGAACCGCTGTCGGTCGACGAAATTCAGCTTGGCCTGATCGAACTGATCAACGCGCCGGTGCGGCGCATCGCGCGTGCTGCCGAAGGTCCGGTCGATGGCCCGCAACTGCTTACGCGCAAGACCGAACTGCATGGGCGTACGCCGCGTCAGGTGGCCTACCTCAAGGCGATCCAGGAGCATGACATCACCTTCGGCATCGGCCCGGCCGGGACCGGCAAAACTTATCTGGCGGTGGCCAGCGCGGTCGATGCCTTCGAGCGTGACCTGGTCGAACGCATCATTCTGACCCGACCCGCCGTCGAGGCCGGCGAACGCCTCGGTTTCCTGCCCGGCGACCTGACCCAGAAGATCGATCCCTATCTGCGACCGCTTTATGACGCTCTCTACGACCTGATGGGCCACGACCGCGTCAGCAAGCTGCACGACAAGCATGCGATCGAGATCGCGCCGTTGGCCTTCATGCGCGGGCGCACGTTGAACCACGCATTCATCATCCTCGACGAGGCGCAGAACACGACGCCTGAGCAGATGAAGATGTTCCTGACCCGCATCGGCATCGGCGCCAAGGCCGTGGTCACCGGAGATCTCACCCAGATCGACTTGCCTAAAGGCCAGAAGAGCGGCCTGCGTGAAGCCCGTGACATCCTGAAGGGCGTGCGCGGACTGGCATTTACCGAATTCATGAAGGAGGACGTGGTCCGTCACCCGCTGGTCGCCCGCATCGTCGCCGCCTATGAGTCGCAGAGCAAGCAAACTCCTTGACCTCGCGGTGCAATATGCCTGCAGGCGCGAAGGCTTGCCGTTGCGCGCCGATTTCGTGCGCTGGGCGCGGGCCGCGCTGACGGATAGCGGTCAGGTCGCCATCCGCCTGGTCGACGAGGATGAGGGCCGGAGGCTCAACAAAGCGTATCGCGGCAAGGGCCACGCGACCAACGTTCTGTCCTTCCCTTATGAAACCGAGCCGCTGCTGATGGGCGACCTCGTCATCTGTCCGACCGTGGTGGCGCGCGAAGCGGCCGAGCAGGGCAAGCCGCTGGCGGCGCACTACGCGCACCTGACGGTGCATGGTATGCTCCACCTGCGCGGTTGGGATCACGAGAACGAAGGCGATGCCCAAGCGATGGAAGACGAAGAAAGGAAGATTCTCGCCGCGCTGGGTTATCCCGACCCTTATGCCGCCTAGACGCCATGGACAATGACAGCAAACCTGGCCTGATCGAACGGTTGGCCGCGCTACTGCTGGGAATGCCCGGAGATCGCGGGCAACTGGCCGAGATTCTGCGCGGGGCCTACGAGCGCAACCTGATGGACGCCGATGCGCTGGCCATCATCGAGGGCGCGCTGGCCGCCGCGGAAACCCGGGTCAGCGACGTCATGGTTCCGCGCGCCCTGATGGAAGTCGTCGACATCAATGCGCCGATGGCCAGGATCATCCCCTTCGTCATCGAAACCGCCCATTCGCGCTTTCCGGTGATCGATGGCGACCGCGACAATGTGCTGGGGGTCATGCTGGCCAAGGACCTGCTACGGATCCACGTCGAAGCGGATTTCGATCTTCGTGCCTGGCTGCGGCCGGTGGTCTACATTCCCGAAGCTAAACGCCTAAACGTGCTGCTGCACGAGTTCCGCGTCTCGCGCAATCACATGGCCATCGTCGTCAATGAATACGGTAGCGTCGCCGGGTTGGTCACCATCGAGGATGTGCTGGAGCAGATCGTCGGCGATATCGAGGATGAGTATGACTTCGACGAAGCCTACGAGAACATTCGACTCGATTCGCCCGGTTGCTGGCGCGTCAAGACGCGGACCGAGATCGCGGACTTCAACCAGGCTTTCGGCACCAGTTTCCCGGATGCCGAGTTCGACACGGTGGGCGGCCTGATCCTGCGCAATCTCGGTCGCGTGCCCAAGCGCAACGAAGTCATCGACGTGGACGGTATCCGCTTCCAGGTGCTGCGCGCCGACAGTCGACGGCTGTACACGCTGCTGGTCACCCCGCCACCCGAACCGCGACCCGGTGTCGACGACAAGACTGCCTGAGCGGGCGTCTTTCCGCCTTGCTCCGGCGACCCTGATCGGCGCCGGCGGCGTTCTCGGCTTTGCCCCGTTTGGTCTGTTCTGGCTGGCGCCGGCGGTCTGGCTGGGATTGTTCGTCCTGCTGCGGCGCACGGATTCCCCGCGCGAGGCGGCATTGAGCGGGCTTGCCTTCGGCCTTGGCTTCTTCCTGACCGGGGTTTCCTGGGTCTACGTGAGCCTCTCGGTCTTCGGAGGCATGCCGTGGTGGCTGGCCGGGATCGCCGCCTTCCTGTTCTGTGCCGTGATGGCTGTCTTCCCGGCGCTGGCCGGCTGGATCTTCAAGCGCTGGCAGCCGGTGGACCCTTGGCGACAGGCGCTGTTCTTTGCTGCCCTGATTGCTGCGGTCGACTGGCTTAGAAGCTGGATTTTCACCGGCTTCCCGTGGCTGGTCGCCGGTTACTCGCAGGCGCCGCCCAGTCCGCTGGCCGGGTTCGCACCCTTGCTCGGC
>DAOMFF010000117.1:0-5053 GCA_035429665.1 Azonexus sp. | reverse complement strand
GCAAGCAGGTCGCCAGGCGCGCGCGGCCGCAGCATTACCCGGCGCCGTACGCGATAATCGACATCTGGGCGAAGTACAACGGCAATGCGCTGGTGGCGCCGGAACTGGTCGACGGCATCGTCCGCTCACCGACGGCGCGCAACCTGGTGCGGGTGTTCTTCCTGCAGGAGCGCCTCAAGAGCTACGGCAAGGACTCGCCTTTCAAGGCGAAGCGGGTCCATGTCGTCGGCGCCGGTGTCATGGGTGGCGACATTGCCGCATGGTGCGCGCTGCGCGGCATGACGGTGACGCTGCAGGACCAGAATCTGGACCGTATTGCCCCGGCCCTCAAGCGTGCCCGCGAGAATTTCGCGCGGCGCATCAAGGACAAGCTGCAATTACGCGCGATCATGGACCGTCTGATTCCCGATCCGGACGGCGCCGGTGCTGCCCACGCCGATGTCGTGATCGAGGCTATCTTCGAGAACGTCGAAGCCAAGCACGCCCTGCTCAGGAAACTCGATGCGGTGATGCGGCCGGATGCCGTGCTCGCCACCAACACTTCGAGCCTCAAGCTGGAAGACCTGCGTACCGTTTTGCAGCGACCCGAACGTCTTGTCGGCATCCACTTCTTTAATCCGGTGGCGATGATGCCGCTGGTCGAGGTGGTGGCCGCCGACGGCGCCGATCCCGCGATGGTGCAGGCCGCCTGCGCCTTCGTCCGGCAGATCGACAAGCTGCCGTTGCCGGTCCGCAGCGAACCGGGCTTTCTCGTCAACGCCGTCCTCGCCCCCTACATGCTGGAGGCGATGCGCGCGGTCGACGAGGGAATCAGCCCGGAAACCGTCGACGAGGCGATGCTGGCCTTCGGCATGCCGATGGGTCCGGTCGAGCTGGCCGATACGGTCGGTCTTGACATTGCCGTCGCCGCCGGCAAGCAACTGGCGGGCGGGGCGGAAGCGCCGCGTTGCCTGCTGGCCCGGGTCGACAAGGGCCAACTCGGCAAGAAGACCGGCCAAGGCTTTTATGCTTGGACCGCCGGCAAGGCGCAGAAGGGCATGGCCGGAACGCCGCCGGCGCAACTCGCCGCCCGCCTGGTCAAGCCGCTGATCGACCGTGTCGAGCACCTGGTCGCGACCGGCGTCGTCGCCGATGCCGACCTCGCCGATGCCGGCGTGATCTTCGGGACCGGCTTCGCGCCTTTTACCGGCGGGCCGCTCAACTATCGCAAGGCCGAAGCACAGTAGTCTGTTGCCGCAGGGCAACACTTTGCGCCATTGAATAGTAGTAAGGGGGGTTGATGTTGGCTTGACATTGACGTTTGATGTCTAATCGGAGTGTTGCGAAAGCGCAAATAAAATCAACTGTTTTACGACTGGAGAGATCAATGCCCAAGAACATCACCCCGCGCCTGATTCCGGCGCTCCTCGCCGTGGCTTTTTCCGGCACCGCCAGCGCTTCCGGCTTTGCCCTGTGGGAGCAGAATGCCAGCGGCCTCGGCAACGCTTTCGCCGGTTCGGCTGCAGTGGCCGAGAACGCCAGCACCATCTATTTCAACCCGGCCGGCATGACGAAGCTGCAGGAGCGCGAGTTTTCGGTGGGCGGCAACATCATCACGACCAGTTTCAAGTTCCAGAATAGTGGTTCCCGGGTGGGGGCCTTCCAGTTGGCAGGTGACGGCGGCGATGGCGGCGGCACTTCGTTCGTGCCCAATGGCTACCTGTCGTGGCAGGTCGCTCCGGACTGGTACGTCGGTCTGGGCATCGGCGCTCCGTACGGCAATGTCGTCGAGTACGACGCCCCGTGGAAGGGCAGCGGCCACTCCAACAGCTTCGAGATCAAGACCTACAACATCAACCCGTCGGTGGCATGGCGTGCCAACGAATGGCTGTCGCTGGGCGCGGGTGTCAGCTGGCAGCGGATGACGGCAAACTACAAGGCCGCTGTGGGTATTGGCGGGCTGACTCCGGCTCAGACGGCAGCGATTGCAGCCAGCAGGAAGGAATTCGACGCCGACGACGACTCTTGGAACTGGAATATCGGCGCGCTGTTTACGGTTGCGCCGCAAACCAAGATCGGTATTTCGTATCGTTCGGCGACCAAGTACACGCTCGACGGCAACATCAGCGTGACCGGCCCGAGCGCAGCTATCAATCTCGCGGGAAGTTCCGGCGCCAAAACCGAAGTCAAGCTTCCCGACCTTTTCATACTGAGCATCGCTCAGGGCATAGGCGACCAGTGGGAAATTCTGGGTGATGTTTCGTGGATGGGCTGGAGCAGCATCCAGGAACTGGACATTATTCGCACTTCGCCCTCGCTCACCTCTCCCGCCGGTTCGACCGCGCAAATCCTGGAAACCAAGTTCAACGATACGTGGCGTTTCGCGCTCGGCGCCAACTACAAGATGAGGGAGGACATCAAGTTCCGCGCTGGTATCGCCTATGACAACAGCCCGGTCCCGAACGCCGAATACCGGATTACTTCGCTGCCGGACAATGATCGCACCTGGCTGACCGCGGGTGTCCAGTGGAAGCCGACCAAGACCTCGGCGCTTGATGTCGGCGCCGCCTACATCTGGGTCAAGGACGCCCCGATCAACAATCCCGGCTGGGCTCGTGCCAATCCCCCGCAGGGTCTGCTCAAGGGGAACTACGACGACTATTCTTGGCTCATCGGCGCCCAGTACTCGATGGGGTTCTGATCGTCCGCCTGCTAATTGTCTCGTTCAAGCCCCGGCCAGTCCGGGGCTTTTTTTCGAGTATTTCCCCTAGCAAATGCGTTGACCGCAGCCGCCGTTGCATTATAATTCAAACGTTCGTTTAACACGGGCAAGCAGGGCTTGAACGGAACAAAAAACACCTTAAGGAGAACCGCTTGAACAAGCTGATCGTGAAGAAAGCCGCCGTCCTCGGCGCCGGCGTGATGGGGGCGCAGATCGCCGCGCATCTCGCCAATGCCAACGTGCCGGTCGTGCTGTTCGACCTTCCGGCCAAGGAGGGTGACAGGAACGGCATCGTGCACCGGGCCCTCGAAGGCCTCAAGAGACTGGAACCGGGGCCGCTGGCCAACAAGGGCAAGCTGAAGTACATCGACGCCGCCAACTACGAGGAGCACTTGCCGCTGCTCGCCGAATGCGACCTCGTGATCGAGGCCATCGCCGAGCGCATGGACTGGAAGAACGACCTGTACGCGAAGATCGCGCCACACCTCGGCGCCAACGCCGTCATCGCCTCGAATACCTCGGGCCTGTCGATCAACTCGCTGGCCGAAGGCCTGCCCGAAGCGGTGCGTCCGCGTTTTTGCGGCATCCACTTCTTCAATCCGCCGCGCTACATGCATCTGGTCGAGATCATCGCGACGCGCGGCACCGATGCCGCGACCCTCGATGCGCTGGAAACCTGGCTGACCTCGCGCCTCGGCAAGGGCGTGATCCGTGCCCTCGACACCCCGAACTTCGTCGCCAACCGCATCGGCGTCTTTTCGATCCTCGCGGTCATGCATCACACCGCCGCCTTCGGCCTCGGCTTCGACGAAGTCGATGCGCTGACCGGCCCGCGGATCGGCCGCCCGAAGAGCGCCACCTACCGCACCGCCGATGTCGTCGGCCTCGATACGCTGGCGCATGTCGTCAAGACGATGCAGGACACGCTGCCCGGTGATCCGTGGCATGCCCATTTCAAGACCCCGGAATGGCTGTCGGCGCTGATCGCCAAGGGCGCGCTCGGCCAGAAGACCCGGTGCGGCATCTTCCGCAAGCAGGGCCGCGATATCCAGGTGCTCGATGTCGGTTTGCAGGATTACCGCAACTCGGCCGGCACCATCGCCGACGAAGTCGGCGAAATCCTCAAGATAAGGAATCCGGCCGAAAAGTTCGCCGCGCTGCGCGCCTCGGCGCATCCGCAGGGCCAGTTCCTGTGGGCCATTTTCCGCGACATCTTCCACTACGCCGCCGTCCATCTCGAAAACGTCGCCGACAATGCCCGTGACCTCGACCTTGCCATGCGCTGGGGCTTCGGCTGGGCGCAGGGTCCGTTCGAGACCTGGCAGGCCGCCGGCTGGTCCGCCATCGCGCAGGCGATCGCCGCCGACATCGCCGCCGGCAAGGCGATGAGCGATGCCCCGCTGCCCGGCTGGGCACTGGAAGCCGGGCGTACCGGCGTGCATACGCCGCAGGGTTCGTATTCCGCGAGCCGCAATGCCTACGCCGCGCGTTCCGCGCTGCCGGTCTACCAGCGCCAGTTGTTCCCCGAGCGCGTGCTCGGCGAAGGCGCCGCGACCCCGGAAAAGTCCGGCGAGACGCTGTACGAGAATGACGGTGTCCGCCTGTGGAAGCTTGCTGCGGTCGACGCCGGAATCGGCATCATTTCCTTCAAGTCCAAGATGCACAGCGTCGGCAACGAGGTCATGGACGGCCTGATCGCCGCCGTGCGCCAGGCCGAGCAGACGCTCGATGGCGTGGTGATCTGGCACGAGGCGCCGTTTGCTGTCGGCGCCAACCTGCAACAGGTCGGCGAGGCCTGCGCGGGTGGCCACTTCGATCTGCTCGAGCGGACCGTCGAAAAGTTCCAGCGCGCCTCGCAGATCCTCAAGTACGCGCAGGTGCCGACGGTGGCCGCGGTGCAGGGCATGGCCCTCGGCGGCGGTTGCGAATTCGTCATGCACTCCGCCAAGCGCGTGCTGGCGCTGGAAAGTTATGTCGGTTTGGTCGAGGCCGGTGTCGGCCTGATCCCGGCCGGCGGCGGCTGCAAGGAATTCGCCGTGCGTGCCGCGGACTGGGCTGCCCAGTCAGCGACGCCGGGTGAACTCTTCGATTTCCTGCAGCCGGTGTTCCAGAACATCGCCATGGCCAAGGTCGCCAAGAGCGCGCTGGAAGCGGTCGACATGGGCTTCGCCCGGCCTTCCGACACCATCCTCTTCAATGCCCACGAACTGCTCTTCGTAGCGATCCGCGAAGCGCGGGCGCTGGCCGATGCCGGCTACGCCCCGCCGCTGATGCCGCGCGCCATTCCGGTGGCCGGGCGCAACGGCATCGCGACGCTGGAGATGATGCTGGTCAACATGAAGGAAGGCGGCA
>DAOMFF010000116.1:1908-5067 GCA_035429665.1 Azonexus sp. | reverse complement strand
TGTTTTCGACGCACCCGCCGACCGAGGAAAGGATTGCCCGCCTGCGGGCGATGGCACGCTAGGCCTGGGGAAGCGCCTGTAGGCAGCCCCGCGCGACCTCTTTGGTTTCCAGCCGCCCCGGGGCGAAGGCTGCGATGACGTCAGCGAACAGCGCGTGGGCGCGATCACTGTTATCGGCACTGAAATTGCAGACGTAGACGTCGAGCGTGACGCCGGCGATTTCCGGCCAGGTATGGATCGCCAGGTGCGATTCGGCCAGGACGACGGTGCCGGTGACGCCTGCCGGGTTGCCCGCCGCATCATGGAAAGCGTGGAAGAGGCGACCGACGACCGTCAGCCCGTGATGCGAGCATGCCGCCGTGCAAAATGCTTCGAGTTGCGGGGCGGCGAACAGGAAGTCGGCCGGGCAGCGGCAGTCAAGGAGGTCGGCGATCAGGTGCAGGCCATTCATGGTGCGATTCTATTGCGTTTCACGTGAAACGCGAGCGCTGATGCTTGCTTCAAGCAGACGTCCGAGCCGGTAGCCGGCGTTGGCGATGCGCCGCTCCGCAATGGCGTGCGCCCGCTGGTTGAAGCTTTCGGTGATGATCGGCAGGAGGCTGCCGACGGCATCCGGGTAGGCCGACGCCAGCAGACGGTGGCTCTCGTCCCGCCACAAGGCAACGGTGCCCTGGCGTGGCGCGGGATATTCCGCGACCAAGCGTCGCGCCTTGTCTTCGAGCTTCTGGCCGCGCAGCCAGGGCGGGCCGGGCAGGTCGTCCCAATAAATGTGCAGGCTGGAAAAGGGGAGGCGCTTGTTGAACGGGTTTTGGATCTCGACTGCGGTTCCGCCCTCGTCATTGGCGCGACCGACGTGCAGCGGCTGGTGGATATCGGCGACCAGATGCACCAGCCAGGGGAGGGCATAGGAAATCTCGTCTTTTTTCGCTGTCGAGCGCAACAGGCGGCCGAGGCGCTCGATCTGCCGGTCCAACTCCCCCCTCGCGGGTCTGCCCTGATCGTCGACGTCGACGTAGTGCCAGCTCTTGTGGCGCGCACTATCGGGAAAGCCGGGAAGCGGTCGGGCGGGGTCGCTCTCCCCCTCGTCGTGAAAGCGTGGATCGTTGCGGATGTCATCGGGCCAGGTTGCGGCTTCGGCGAAAATCTTCGCGGGCTCGGCTGAACGTGCCTTGCCGACCCAGCGCTCATGGTCGGGATGGCGGCCAAGAGCCTGCGCAATGAAATCGCGGCTGGCGGGTGAGAGCTGCTGCCAGGCAATAACCGCCACCAGCCGGTGACCGGCAGCGTTCCACGCCGCGGCGAGGGGTGAGAAGAGCAGGAAAAGCAGGGCGATGAGGTACGGACGCATTGCGCCATTATGCCGCGTGCGATAATTGCGACCTATGTCCGATCTGCCCGCCACTTCCCTGGCCTTCGCTTTCCTGCAAGCAGCCCGCATCGATTCCGCCGTCTTCGCCGGGCAGAGTCTCGCCGACGGCCTGCTTGCGCGCGTCGATGCCGTCGTGCGCCCGGCGGTGCAGGACCTCGTCTATGGCAGCCTGCGCTGTTATGGACGCGGTGATTTCTTCCTGAGCCGCCTTCTGGCGAGTCCGCTGGCGGCCGAGGAGGTCCGGGCGCTGCTGCTGGTGGCGATCTATCGACTCGAATCGCGGCCGGATGCAGCGCATACGGTGGTCGATCAGGCCGTCGCGGCAGCCGGCGAACTGGCTGAAGGGCGCTTTCGCGGGCTGGTCAATGGCGTCCTGCGCAATTTCCTGCGGCAGCAGGAAGCGTTGCGTGTCGCGGTGGCGACCGATGTCGTGGCGCAGGCGCAGCATCCGGGCTGGTGGCTCGCACGGCTTCAGAAGGCCTGGCCCGGCGATTGGCAGGCCATCGTTGCCGCCGGCAATGCGCCACCGCCGATGGCCTTGCGGGTCAATCGCCGCCGCAGCACACGTGACGAATACCTGTCACGGCTGGCGGCGGAAGGGATTGTCGCCACGCCGGTTGGCGAAGTTGGGCTCGCGCTCGCCAAGCCGATCCCCGTCGAACGGCTGCCGGGGTTCGCGGCCGGTCTGGTTTCGGTACAGGACCCCGGGGCGCAGCTGGCGGCGACGTTGCTCGACCCGTTGCCCGGAAGCCGTGTCCTCGATGCCTGTGCCGCGCCAGGCGGCAAGACGGCGCATCTGCTGGAGCGGGCCGAACTCGACCTGCTGGCGCTCGACGTGAAGTCTTCACGATGCCGGCGCATCGCCGAGAACCTGACGCGGCTCGGCCTGCATGCCTCGCTCCAGGCCGCCGACTGTGCGCGACTCGATACCTGGTGGGATGGCCGTCCGTTCGACGCGGTTCTCGCTGATGTCGCCTGCACCGCCAGCGGTGTCGTACGCCGTAACCCGGACAGCAAGTGGTTGCGCCGCGAGGCCGACATCGCGAGCTTCGCCGCCGCCCAGTCGCGTATTCTCGATGCACTGTGGCGGGTCGTGCGGCGCGGGGGTAAACTGCTTTATGTGACCTGCTCCGTTTTTCCCGAGGAGAACGGCGAGCAGATCACTCACTTTGTTGCCAACCGTCCGGATGCCCGCCGCGCCCACGAGGAACAGATTCTGCCTGCAGCAGCCCATGATGGCTTTTACTATTGCCTCCTCGAAAAGCATGCTTGAGCGAGTTCGGACTTGGCTGGTTGTCGTTCTCGCCATGCTGCCGGTGCTCGTGCTGGCGGCCGAGATCGAGATTAGCAATCCGCAGATCACGGCGAGCGAAGACGGCTTCGTCATCTCCGCGGATTTCAGCTTCGAGCTGAACGAGCGCCTTGAAGAGGCCGTGACCAAGGGTGTCGTCCTCTACTTCGTGACCGAATTCGAAATGACGCGGCCACGCTGGTACTGGCTGGACGAGAAGGTGGTCAGTCGAAATCAGACCCATCGGCTGTCCTTCCATGCGTTGACGCGCCAGTATCGCCTGTCGACGGGCGGTCTCCATCAGTCCTTTGATACGTTGTCGGAGGCGTTGCGTGTTCTCTCGCGCCTGCGCAACTGGGCAGTGATTGACGGGCGGGCCGAGAAAACCGGTGTCCAGGCCGGAGATACCTACATGGTCGCGTTGCGCATGCGCCTCGACACCACCCAGTTACCGCGCCCCTTCCAGATTTCCGCCCTCGGCAACAAGGACTGGAGTCTG
>DAOMFF010000116.1:0-1808 GCA_035429665.1 Azonexus sp. | reverse complement strand
CCAGTTACCGCGCCCCTTCCAGATTTCCGCCCTCGGCAACAAGGACTGGAGTCTGGCATCCGAATGGAAAGTCTGGCAGACGACCTTGCCAGCGGAGGCCAGGTGAAGCGTTTCGTAGCCGCAGGCGGGGCCATGGCAGCAGCACTCGGCGCCATTCTCTGGTTCCTCCTGCTGATGTCTACGGCGGCTGACACCGCCATCTTCACGCGTCACTACCCGCTGCTGATCGGTCTCAACGTCGTCCTTGCGCTCGCCATGGTCGGACTGGTCAGCTGGCAGCTGCGCTCCTTGTGGCGCGATTATCGCGCCCAGGTATTCGGAGCCCGCCTGAAGTTGCGGCTGATGATGATGTTCGGAGTCATCGCCGTGTTGCCGGGAGCGCTCGTCTACGGTGTATCGGTCCAGTTCGTGACGCGCTCGATCGAGAGCTGGTTCGACGTCCGGGTCGAAAAGGCGCTGGAGTCGGGTCTGCGTCTCGGCCGCTCGGCGCTCGATTCGTTGCTGGTGGATCTTACCGACAAGGCCCGTGGCATGGCCAACGAGTTGTCCGATCTCAGGGAGTCTGGCCGTCGTTCGGCGCTGTTGCGCTTGCGCGAGCAGCGGGGAGTGCAATCGGTGGCGCTGTTTTCGGTCGGTGGCCAACTGCTTTCCAGCGCCAGCAGCGAGATCAGCGCGCCGTTGCCCGACCTGCCGACGCAGGCACAGATCAAGCAGGCGCGCAGCACGCAGGCTGTCACCGCCGTCGACGGCGAGGGCGGACGGCTCAGTCTGCGCGTGCTGGTGCCGGTTGCGGCACAGAGCGTGTTCGAGGAGCCGCGCATCCTGCAGGTGATCCAGCCGGTTCCGCCATCGCTTGCCTATGATGCCGACGCCGTCGAGGGGGTGTACCGCGATTATCAGGAGCTGCAGCTTGCGCGCCAGGGGCTGACGCGGATTTATGCCCTGACACTGACGTTGACCGTACTCGTTGCCCTGTTCGGCGCCTTTGCGCTGGCGTTCGTCATGGCGCGCCGTCTGTCCGCGCCGCTGTCGATTCTCGCCGAGGGTACGCAGGCGGTCGCCCAGGGCGACTTCTCGCCGCGCCAGGCGGTGTACAGCCGCGATGAGCTGGGCATCCTGACCCAGTCGTTCAATCGCATGACACGCCAGCTCGACGATGCCCGCCGCGAAACCGAGCGCCACCGTGCGGAACTGGAGTCGGCACGCGGCTACCTGGAATCGATCCTCGCCAATCTGTCGGCCGGTGTTCTGGTCTTCGATCGGCATTCCGTGTTGCGGACGGTGAACGAGGGTGCGCGCAATACGCTGGCCGACGATTTCACCGGCCTGATCGACGAGGACATTGCGCACTGGCCGCGGCAGAAGGAATTCGGCAAGTTTATTTGCGACAACTTCGCCCGGGTCAAGGATGTCGAATGGCAGGCCCAGGTCGAACTCGAACGGGCGAACGGGATGCCGCAAATGTTATTGTTGCGTGGCTCGCGTCTGCCGGAAGCGAGTGGCGGCGAGGTGGTGGTCTTCGACGACGTGACGCGCATTGTCGCGGCACAGCGTAGTGCTGCCTGGGGCGAGGTGGCACGCCGGCTGGCGCACGAAATCAAGAATCCGCTGACGCCGATCCAGCTTTCCGCCGAGCGCCTGCAGTTCAAGCTGGCCGCCAAGCTGATGAATGGCGACAAGGACATGCTGGCGCGTGGAACTCAAACGATCATCAACCAGGTCCAGGCGATGAAGCGTATGGTTGACGATTTCCGCGACTATGCCCGCTTGCCGGCGCCGGAGGTTGCCGCCCTCGATCTCAATGCGCT
>DAOMFF010000115.1:0-5070 GCA_035429665.1 Azonexus sp. | reverse complement strand
ACCTGGCCCGCCGCGACCTGACCATCAACGCGATGGCGAAGGCGCCCGACGGCACCTTGGTCGACCCCTTCCACGGTCGACGTGATCTTGAGGCCAGAATTCTGCGCCATGTCGGGCCAGCCTTCGCCGAGGACCCGGTGCGCATCCTGCGCCTCGCCCGCCTTGCTGCCCGTTTCGCCGATTTTTCGGTCGCGCCGGAAACCGTCGACCTGATGCGCGGCATGGTCGCCAGCGGCGAAGTCGATCATCTGGTTGCCGAGCGCGTCTGGCAGGAGCTGGCCAAGGGCCTGATGGAGGCCGCACCCTCGCGCATGTTCGCGGTGCTCCGGGAATGCGACGCGCTGACCCGGTTGCTACCCGAGATCGCCGCGCTTTTTGGCGTGCCGCAGCGGGCCGATTACCATCCGGAAATCGATGCCGGGGTGCACACAATGATGGTCGTGGACGAGTCAGCGCGTCAGGGCTTCTCATTGCCGGTGCGCTTCGCGGCATTGCTGCACGATCTTGGCAAGGCGACGACGCCGGCTGACGTCCTGCCGCGTCATCATGGCCATGAAGCACGTAGCGTGCGTCTGGCGAGCGCGCTCTGCGAGCGTCTTCGGGTCCCCAACGAGTGCCGCGATCTGGCGCTACTCGCCGCGCGTTACCACGGTGACATCCATCGCGCCGCCGAACTGCGTCCGTCGACTCTCGTCGCCCTGCTGGAACAGACAGACGCGCTGCGCCGTCCCGAGCGCTTTCAGCGGCTGCTGGAAGTCTGCCGGTGCGATTTCAACGGCCGCCTCGGTTGGGCGGATCGACCCTATGAGAGCGACAGCCTGCTGCTGGCAGTCCTGGCTGCGGTGCGGACAGTCGATGCCGGGGCCATCGCCGTAACCTGCACGGACAAGGCGAAAATTCCCGGGATGATTCACGCCGCGCGGGTTGCCGCCGTCAAACGCCTGCTAGACAAGACGCGAGACGACCAGCACGAGAACTGACAGGATGATCGTCGTCGCAAACGGCAGATAGTAGGTCCGGCCGCGAAAGCGGAAGGCGATGTCGCCCGGCAAACGGCCGAGGCGGATGAACCGGGCGATGTGCGGGGTGACGATGCCAAGCAGAAAAATGGCAATCACCAGTGTCAGGATCCACTTCAGCATGTCGAACTGCGCTACCCTTGTGAATTGCGCATTTAAGCACGCTTCACGAGATAACAGAGCAGCAATGACAAGAACCGAAATGATCAACGGTATCGAGGTCTTCTCATGCCTGCCGGCAGACGCGACGGATCGCCTGCCCGTGCTTTTCGTTCATGGGGCGTTTGCCGGGGGCTGGATGTGGACCGACACCTTCATGCCTTTCCTGGCCGAGGCCGGTTACCCCTGTTACGCGGTTTCCCTGCGCGGTCACGGGGGCAGCCATGGGCGCGAGCGGATCGACTGGCATTCCATCGCCGACTACGTTGAAGACGTCACCAGGGTGATCGACTGGCTCGGGCAGCAGCCGGTCCTGGTCGGGCACTCGATGGGTGGCTTCATCGTTCAGAAATATCTCGAACACCATACCTTGCCGGCTGCCGTGCTGCTCTGCTCGGTGCCCCCGCAGGGGCTGATCGCGGCCCAGTTTCATCTGCTGTTCCAGAAGCCGCACCTGTTCATGGACCTCAACAGCATCATGGGCGGCGACTATGCCGATACCAGCACGCTGCGCGAAGCCCTGTTCGCCGGCGAGGTTGACGAGGCGATGCTGGAGATCTGGCTGAGGCGCATGCAGCCGGAGTCACACCAGGCACTGTGGGATATGTCGATGTTCAACCTGCCCTGCCTGAACGCGATGAGCCGGCCACCGATGCTGATTCTCGGCGCCGAGCACGACGTCCTGGTCCCGGCTTTTCTCGTGCAATCGACGGGGCAAAGCTACGGGCTGCCCGTACATATCTTTCGCAACATGGGCCATGCCGTGACGCATGAGAAGGAATGGCCCCTTGTTGCCGGCACGATGAGCGCGTGGCTCGATAAGCTGGAGGCTTGACCGAGGCAACGAATCGGAGCTCTCTGGAGGCATCGCGGGCTTGGCGGCGGGTGTTCACGGCAAGTAGAAAACTGCGCGATTGTTGTTCGTGAAATCATCGAGTCCATGGGTGATGTTTCATCCAGCATCCGGCGGCGCCCCGGGATTGTTTCCGGCGACCGGCTGAATGTCCCGGTCGCCACGCTCTTGCACGCGCCATTGCCGATGGCGGCCGATTTCTCCTCACTTGTGAAGTATTTCGCAGTCGTTCCGGCAGGTATCGCGGTAGCTTGGGCATCCGGGAGGAATTTCTATTGCAAGTTCTTTAAGGTGTGAGGTTCGTCCCCGGCCCGGCAGGTTGGTTTGCGCGGGATGACTCATGCGCCAGCGCGTGTCCGGCATCCGGATTCCTGGGTGCCAGCGCGGCGATCATGGATAGGCCGTTGCATTGCATTTGCCGTTGTTTCGTTCCACCATAGATTGTTTTCAGCAGAAATTTGCCACGTAATGACCACACATGAAAAATCCGGAGAGTCCAGCCGAATTCTCGAAGCGATCCGCGCCAAGCGGGAACGCCGGACTCCGTCGGTTGGCGATATCGAGGAACTTGAGGCCTCGCTGGTCGCCGATATCGATTCTTTCGATTTGAACGAGGCGGAGCGCCAGGCGCGGCGTGAGCAACTGGCGAGCATGCAGGGCGGCATGAGCGATTTGTCGCTGGTGTTTCCCGAGATCGTGCCGGCAGGCACCGTCCGGATTCTCGATCTTCGGAGCAAGGATGAGGATACCCGGGCGGACCCGCAATGGATCGTCAGGGGCAGCGATTTCCTTGGTCAGTTGCGTCATCGGGCGGAACTCCGGCAGCGCGAACTGCACACCGAGATGGCAGAGCGCTCGGCCAGCAACGACGCACTCGAACATGCCCTCAAGACGCTGTTTTTCTTCCTGCACGACCTCGTGCAGCAACTCAATATCGTCAAGCCGGCTGTCCAGCGCGAATACGTTGCGGCCGGTGATGTGATGTTCAGTGGCCTCGTCTGGCAGGAGGGCTTTGCCGACTATCGCACGCAGTCGCAGAGCAGGGGGGCGATGGTCGAGCTGGTTACCCTTGCCTACCAGCTTGTGTCGCCGCTCAGGTTTTCGATCAAGCGTGACGGCCCGGGGGTCGAACGTCTGCGCACGGTTCTTTTCGATTACGGCCTGCAGTTCACCTGCAAGGAATTCAAGAACGAACGCAGTTACGTCGAGCGCGCCGAATTCGAAATCGGTGGCCACGTCGGCGTCAGCGCGCGCTGGAAGGCTGACTTCGCGAACGCTGTCCTGATTCTCGAATCACGCAATCTTGAACGCCTTGGCAGCGTCGTCTATACCCTCAAGCCCGGTGCGATCGACCAGGAATTGCTCGACGAATTCGGCCGCCTGCTTCTCGGTCTGCCCAACCATTTCCGGGATCTGGTCAAGCGCCAGCCTTGATCCGGGACGCCGACGACGCGCACCCTGTCTTTGAGGATGGATCAGCGACCGGCGTCGAAGCTGGAAACCGATTGGTCGAGGCTTTCGATGACGCTGGTCGCCAGGGCTATTTCCCGCAGGAAGCAGACGAGCCCGGCAATCAGGGCGAGCATCGCGGCAATGAACAATCCGGCAATCGTGCTCGGCAGTTCGACATGCAATTCGGCGCCGACGAAGAGCGCGGCGATGACCAGGCAGATCAGCAGGTCGCAAACCGTGCACAGTATGATGGCCCAGTGAATCAGCCGGGCCCGGCGCGCCAGCGAGATGATCGTTGCCTGTGCCTTCTGGCGATAGTCGTCTGACGGCTTTTCGGCGAGGTCTCGTTCCAGTGCATGAAAGCGGTCGACGACCCGGGCCAGGCGGTTGGTTAGCACACCGAGTAACGCGCCAACCCCGGCGAGCAGGAAAACCGGGGCGACCGCCAGCTGGATCACGTGGGCGACGGATGAAACCTCGCTGGCGAGCTCGTTCATGAGATGGCCTCGGACGGAATAGACGGGCGACGTGCGGCACAGCGTGTCGGAGAAATGGCCCAGTTGATCGGGCAATCAGAACTATCCCACGATTTTGGACTCTCATCCATTCGCTGGTGCGAGATCATTCCGATCTTGGGAACGGCCATCCTTGAAGATTCTTGAAGATTCGATCAGACGATGTCATGAACGCACCCGAGCACCACCGGCGATTGGCTCGCCTCGAACAACTTGTCTTCGACAACAGCTTCGCCGGCCTGCCCGAGGCTTTTTACACGCGCCTGGCGCCGCTCGGCCTGCCCGCGCCCTACCTAGTTGGTGCCAGCGACGAGGTGGCGGAACTGATCGGCCTCGACCCGGGCGAGTTCCAGCAGCCGGAATTCTGCGAAATCTTCGCCGGCAACAACCTGCCGCCGGGCAGCGATGCGCTGGCCGCCGTCTATTCCGGCCACCAGTTCGGCATCTGGGCCGGCCAGTTGGGCGATGGCCGGGCGCATCTCCTGGGCGGCCTGCGCAATGCGCGCGGGCATTGGGAAATCCAGCTCAAGGGCGCCGGGCGCACGCCCTATTCGCGCGGTGCCGACGGCCGTGCCGTGCTGCGCTCGTCGATCCGCGAATTCCTCTGCTCGGAGGCGATGGCCGGGCTTGGCATCCCGACCACGCGGGCGCTGTCCATCGTTGGCGCCGATCTGCCAGTCTGCCGCGAGGAAATCGAAACGGCAGCGGTGGTCGCCCGCGTCGCGCCCAGTTTTGTCCGCTTCGGTTCCTTCGAGCACTGGAGTTCGCGCGACCGCAAGGCCGAACTGCGGCAACTCGCCGACTACGTGATCGCCACCTTCCGTCCCGAGTGCCGCGACGCCGCCAATCCCTACGCGGCGCTGCTGGCCGATGTCAGCCGCCGCACCGGCGAGCTGATGGCGCACTGGATGGCGGTCGGCTTCATGCATGGCGTGATGAACACCGACAACATGTCCATCCTCGGCCTGACGCTCGACTACGGGCCGTTCGGCTTCATGGAAGCCTTCGATGCCGGGCACATCTGCAACCATTCCGACACCCACGGCCGCTACACCTTCCGCAACCAGCCGCA
>DAOMFF010000114.1:0-5080 GCA_035429665.1 Azonexus sp. | reverse complement strand
GCCATGGAAGGGGAGCGCTGCAAGTGTCTCGCCGCCGGCATGGACGATTACCTGAGCAAACCCTACAGCCGTGCCCAACTGGAAACGACCTTGGCGCGCTGGCTGGTTCCCGATACCATCGTTCCAGCGGCCGGACCGGCGGCGACGGTCGGCGCATTGCGGCAGGGGCGGGATCCGGCGCTGAACATGACGTTTCTCGACCAGTTCCGCGAACTCGATCCTGGTGGCGGTTTGGGCCTGATCAAGGAGATAATGACGGTCTATCTTGACAGTTCGCTGGGGTTGCTGCGGCAGGTCGAGCAGGGTCTCATTGCGGGCGATGCCGATGCCCTGCGCCGTGCCGCTCACTCACTGAAATCCAGTTCGGCCAACGTAGGCGCCGAGAAATTGTCCAAGCTGTTTCTCGAGCTCGAGGTTATGGGGCGGGACGGCCTGTTGACCGCGGCCATGCCGGTGCTCGACGAGACGCGGCAGGCCTATGCCGAGGCGACGGAGGAGATGCGCCAACTGATGCGGGAGGAGAAGTGATGGCTGCACCGATACGCATTCTGGTCGCCGACGACGAGCCAACCTCGCGCCTGCTCATGCGGGCGACGCTCGAGAAATCCGGATTCGAAGCTATCCTGGCTGTCGATGGCGACGATGCCCTGCGCCAGTTCCGTGCGCATCCCTGCGACATGGCCATGCTCGATGTCGAGATGCCGGGCCGCAACGGCTACCAGGTCTGTGCCGAATTGCGGAGGGAAGCGGGCGATGAATTGCCGATCGTCATGGTGACCGGCATGGATGACATCGATTCGATCGAGCGCGCCTATGAGTCAGGGGCCACCGACTTCATGGCCAAGCCGATCAACTGGTCGCTGATCGGCCATCGGGTCAAGTATCTCCACCGTGCCTACCAGGCCCTGCTCGCCCTGCGTGCCGCCAACGCCCGCCATGCCGCGATTCTGCACGCCATTCCGGACCTGCTGTTTGAAATGGACAGTGACGGCCGCTACCTGGATTGCCACTCGCCGCGCCCGGAACTGCTGCCCGCGCCGCCCGCTGCGCTGCTCGGCCGTGCGGTCGCCGAGGTGCTGCCTGGCGAAGGCGCGGCGGTGTGCATGTCGGCTTTGCGCGAGGCGGAAGAGGCAGGATTCTCGACCGGCAAGCAGTTCCAGTTGCAGCTCGCGAAAGGCAAGTGCTGGTTCGAGCTGTCGGTTGCCCGCAAGGCCGTCGGCGTCGAAGGCAAGCCGAGATTCATCGTGCTGTCGCGCGACATCACGCAGCGCAAGGAGGACGAATTCCGGATCCACAGTCTGGCCTATTTCGACAGTCTGACCGGACTGCCCAACCGCAGGTCTTTCATGGAGCGGCTGGGACGCGAGGTGCAGCGCGCCAGGCATGAAGGCAGCAGACTGGCTGTCGTCTTCCTCGACATGGACGGCTTCAAGAACGTCAACGACACGCTCGGCCACCCTGCCGGCGATCTGGTCCTGCAGGGGTTGGCGGATCGGCTGCGCAAGGGATTGCGACCATCCGACGTGCTGGCGCGCCAGAACGCCCGTGATTCGGAGGCCCAGTTGGCGCGCCTCGGAGGCGACGAGTTCACCATACTCCTGCCGAACATGAGGCATGACGAGGATGCCATGGTGATCGCCAGTCGCATCCGCGAAGACCTGGTCAAGCCGTTCGCCCTGGGCGATCGCGAGGTTGTCTTGAGCGCGAGCATAGGCATCGCGATCTATCCGGACGATGGCGACGATGCGGAGACCCTGCTCAAGCATGCGGATACCGCCATGTACCACGCCAAGGCCGAAGGCGGCGACAACTGCCAGTACTACATCAGATCGATGACCGAGCAGGCGGTGCGACGCATGGACATGATCGGCAGCCTGCGCCGGGCACTGGAGAATGACGAGTTCTTCCTTGTCTACCAGCCCCAGTTCGACGTCGCGACGGGAGGGATCCATTCGGTCGAGGCGCTGATCCGCTGGCGTCATCCCGAGTACGGCCTGATGTCGCCGGCGAGGTTCATCCCCCTCGCGGAAGAAAACGGCCTGATCGCGTCCATCGGCGAATGGGTATTGCGCAGCGCCTGCCGCCAGGCAGCACGCTGGCAGCGGGACGGCCTCGCGCTCCGGACCGCGGTGAATCTGTCGCCCTTGCAGTTCAAGGCACCCGGTCTGCTGACAAGCATACGCGCGATACTGGACGAAACCGGACTGGCGCCGCCATTGCTGGAACTGGAAATCACCGAGAGCGGCCTGATGCAGAACAGCGATGCCAACCTGGCGACGCTCTGGGGCTTGCGTGACCTGGGCATTCGCCTCGGGCTGGATGACTTTGGCACCGGCTATTCCTCGATGAGCTATCTCAAGCAGTTGCCATTCACCCACATCAAGGTTGATCAGGCTTTCGTGCAGGGTTTGCCCGATGAAGCCGACAGCCTGGCCATCGTCAAGGCCATCGTCTCTCTGGCCAGGAATCTCGGTTTCACCGTTACCGGCGAGGGGGTGGAAACCCTCGATCAGGCATCGCTTCTGAAAAGCCTCGGCTGCGAAGCCATGCAGGGCTATTTCTTCAGCGAGCCCGTCGCCGCGGCAGATATCCCGGCCATGTTGGGCACCCACTGGGTTGTCGACAAACCCGCCGAGGCGCCGGATCAGGAAGAGGGTTGCTGAGACCGGGGCCAGTCCCGCCGGTTTTGCCGGGCGGCGGTGTCCGGCTTGCGGTAAGATTCGGGTTCTTTCCATCGTCGACCGCAACAGCCTGCTACCATGCCCCGGATTGCTCCTCTTTCCTGCCGGGATTCCGGTATCGCTAGCGATGCCCGCAACAGTCGCATCCAGCCGCTGCCCAGGAATACGATGCGCAACGGCGTGCTCGGCGGCATCGCCCGGACAAGCTGCCGGCATGGTGGCGACCGCTACAAGCCCGGACGGGGCGGACCCGCTGACGTGCGCAGTTGCTGATGAGCGAAATGGAACGCCGCCATCTCCGCGTCAAGGTCCTCAGCAACCTCCCGGTTTCAGGTTGGCTGCACCAGCTTCCCCACGGCGCGCCGGTTTGGGGAGGCTGTGAATTCATCTTCGAGCGCGATGCGCGCGAATATGATTGGCTGCTGGTTTACGACGATCTGCCGGCACGCCCGTCCGAGTCCAAGAAGACCACGCGTGAAGACTTGGCCTGCGCGCCTGAGCACACCTTGCTCGTGACCAGCGAGCCGTCGTCCGTGAAGATATACGGCGATGATTTCACACGCCAGTTCGGCGCTGTGCTCACCAGCCAGCCGGAGTGGGCACTGCCGCATCCGCGGCGGATCTTTTCGCAGCCGGCGCTGCACTGGTTTTACGGAATGGGCAGCCGCGAGGTCGTGCCGTTCGACCGGATGCTTGAGCAGCCGCCGAAAAACAAGAGCCGCGACATCTCGATGGTGCATTCTCCCAAGGCGATGCGCCACACGCTGCACCACCATCGGGCCGGCTTCATGCGCTGGCTGGTCGGACAGATGCCCGAACTCGATACCTTCGGCCGCCACACCGCCCGTCCCCTCGATGACAAGGCGGACTGCCTGCGGGATTACCGCTATCACGTCGCCATTGAAAACTTCATCGGTGCGCATCACTGGACCGAGAAGCTCGCCGATCCGTTTTTGGGACTGACGTTGCCTTTCTATTATGGCTGTCCCAACCTGGCGGATTATTTTCCGGAAGACAGCTTCATTCGCATCGATATACGCGATCCCGTCGCTGCGCTCCACATCATTCGCACGGCAATCGCCAACAATGAGTACGAGAGACGCCTGCCCGCTTTGATCGAAGCGCGGCGGCGTGTGATGTTCGAGTACAACCTCTTCGCGGTCGTCGCACGCGAAATCGCTCGCCTTCACCGGGCCGGCGCGCAAGTCCAGACGGATGTCGCGGTCTTGTCGCGCCGCGCCATGCGGCGCTCCAGTACTGCGGTGGCACTGCGTGATCTTTATGCAAAGGTGCGCGGCCGCTTGCTGCACCTGCCCGGCGCGATCAGCGGCAGGGGATAGCCGCTAGCGACGCACGCAACGCCCGCATCCGATAAGGCATGGCTTGCAGGGGGGAAAGAAATTCCGGCGCCGATCCCGCGGGTTTTGCCGGGCGGCGGCGTCCGGCTTGCGGTAAGATTCATGCTGTTTCCACCGTCGACCGCAACAGCCTGCTGCCATGTCCCAGAATTCTCCCCTTTCCTACCGGGATGCCGGTGTCGATATCGATGCCGGCGATGCCCTCGTCGACCGGATCAAGCCGCTGGCCAGGAAGACGATGCGCGAGGGCGTGCTCGGCGGCATCGGCGGTTTCGGGGCGCTGTTCGAGGTGCCGAAGCGCTACCGGGAACCGGTGCTGGTCTCCGGCACCGACGGCGTCGGCACCAAGCTGCGCCTGGCTTTCGAACTGGGTCGTCACGATACGGTGGGGCAGGATCTGGTGGCCATGAGCGTCAACGACATTCTGGTACAGGGCGCCGAGTCGCTGTTCTTTCTCGACTACTTTGCCTGTGGCAAGCTGCACGTCGATACCGCCGCAGCCGTCGTCTGCGGCATCGCCAGGGGTTGCGAGCTGGCCGGTTGCGCGCTGATCGGCGGCGAGACGGCCGAAATGCCGGGCATGTATCCGGATGGCGAATACGATCTGGCCGGTTTTGCCGTCGGCGTGGTCGAAAAGTCCAGGATCATTGATGGTTCGACGATCCAGCCGGGCGATGTCGTGCTCGGCCTAGCCTCATCCGGCGCCCACTCCAACGGCTACTCGCTGGTGCGCAAGATCATCGAGCGTTCGCAGCCGGACCTGAATGCTCCCTTCGATGGCGAACGCACGCTCGCCGACGTCGTGATGATGCCGACCCGCATCTACGTCAGGCAGGTGCTGCAACTGATGCACAAGGTCAATGTCAAGGGGATGGCACACATCACCGGCGGCGGCCTGCTCGAAAACGTGCCGCGCGTGTTGCCGGACCGTACCGTCGCTGAACTGGAAAAGGCCGCCTGGCCGCGGCCGAAGCTGTTCGACTGGCTGCAGGCCGAAGGCAATGTCGCCGAGAACGAAATGCACCGCGTCTTCAACTGCGG
>DAOMFF010000113.1:0-5112 GCA_035429665.1 Azonexus sp. | reverse complement strand
CGGAAATCTGGTCGGCGACCTTGTCGGGATGGCCTTCGCCAACCGACTCCGAGGTAAAGAGATACTCGCTCATGAAATGCTCCAGTGGTCCTTCGATCCGGCGTTACCAGCTTCGGACCACGAGCGGTGACGCTTTAGCAGTATTTCTGAATCGCCCTGCAAGTTGTCTGTTTAACTCGGCGAGTCGATAATGATAGCCTTTTTGCGGCAGGTTTCAACCCCCGGAGTGCCATGGTTTTTATTTTTCGCGTCCTTTCCTTGTTGCCGTTGAGCGTGCTGCACACGCTGGGCGGGGGGCTTGGCCGCCTGACCTATTGGTTGTCGCCGACCTATCGCCGCCACCTGCGGGAGAACCTCGCCGAGGCAGGTCTCGACCCCTCGCTGCGGGGTGCCGTGGCGGCCGAGGCGGGCAGGCAGATGCTGGAACTGTCGCGCATCTGGATGCGGACCCTGGAAGAGGCCATCGCCCAGGTGGTGGAGGTCGTGGGTTGGGAATACGTCGAGGCCGCACACCAGTCGGGCAAGGGCATTGTCTTTCTGACACCGCATCTCGGCTGTTTCGAAATCACGGCGCAATATCTGTCGGCGCATTTTCCGATCACGGTACTTTATCGGCCGCCGAAACGCACTTCACTGCAGCAGTTGATCGAGATGGGGCGCCAGCGCGCCCAGTTGCACCTGGCGCCGGCCGACCTGACCGGCGTGCGCTCGCTGATCAAGGCGCTCAAGCGGGGTCAGGCAATCGGGCTTCTCCCCGATCAGGCGCCGAAAACGGGAGAAGGCGTCTGGCTCGACTTCTTCGGCCGCCCGGCCTACACGATGACGCTGGCTGCCCGGCTGACCGAAACCGGGGCTGCCACGTTGATGACCTGGGGTGAGCGGTTGCCCGGCGGGCGCGGCTACCGGGTGCATTTTTCTCCGCCGCAGGTGGCGCTGGAGGGCAACACGATCGAGCGCGCGCAACGGATCAACCATGAAGTCGAGCATCTGGTTTATCAATGTCCGACCCAGTATCTGTGGGGCTATAACCGCTACAAGCGCCCGGGCGGCGCCGAGCCGCCGCCGGAAAAGGGGGGCGGACAATGAAAGTGGTGTTCTCTTACCTTCTGGTCGCCTTTCTCTGGCTCCTCCACTGGCTGCCATTGCCCATCTTGCGCGCGCTCGGCTGGGGGCTGGGGCGGCTGCTTTTCGTCCTGGCGCGCGCCCGGCGCGACATCACGCTGACCAACCTGCGTCTGTGCTTTCCGGAAATGCCGCAGGCCGAACGCGAGAAGCTGGCGCGGGCGCATTTCGTCGCCTTCAGCCGCGCCGTGCTCGACCGCACGCTCGGCTGGTGGGCAGCGAAGGAGCGCCTCGAGCGCATCATCCGCGTTACCGGCGTCGCGCACCTGAACGATCCCAGCGGCCGTCCGGTGATCATGCTCTGTCCACATTTCGTCGGGCTCGATGCCGGAGCCACGCGTCTTTCCATGTTCGTCACGGCGTGCAGCGTCTATTCGAAGCAGAAGAACCCGGTATTCGACAAGTTGCTTTATGATGGCCGCAAGCGTTTCAGCGATACGATCCTGCTCTCCCGCCACGAGGGAATGCGCCGGATTCTCAAGGCGTTGAAGGATGGCTATCAGTTCTACTATCTGCCGGACATGGATTTCGGGCGCAAGGAGTCGATCTTCGTGCCCTTTTTCGGGGTCCAGGCGGCGACGATTCCCGCCCTCTCGCGACTGGTGCGGCTAACCGGCGCCCGGGTGGTGCCGTGCATCACGCGCCAGGTGGCGGATGGCTATGAGGTGGAAGTCATGCCGCCGTGGGAAAATTACCCCGGCGAGAGCGTCGAGGCCGATACCGCATTCGTCAACCGTTTCATCGAAGGCCAGGTACTGCGCATGCCGGAGCAGTATTTCTGGTTGCACAAGCGTTTCAAGACCCGGCCACCCGGAGAGCAGAGGTTCTACAAATGACAAACAGCCTGAATATCCAAATTAGCCCCGTCACCCCGCCGGACGTCCCGGCGATCTCGGCCCTTGCCCGCGAAATCTGGCAGGCCACTTACCCGGGCATCATCACCCAGGAGCAGATCGACTTCATGCTCGAGCAGCGCTATGGCCATGAGCGGCTCTACGACGATCTCGAGGATGCCGACAAGTGGCTGGACCAGGCGTTCGAGGGCGAGCGCCGGGTGGGCTTTGCCTTCAGCGAGATCCGCCGGGGCGAGTTCAAGCTCGACAAGCTCTACATCCACCCCGATGTACAGCGCAAGGGTATCGGTGGCCAACTCATCGACCATGTTGCTGCGCGGGCCAGGAAGATTGGCTACCCGTGCGTGATTCTCGCGGTCAACAAGCGCAACGCCAAGGCCATCGGCTCCTACAGGAAGTACGGGTTCGTCGTTCGCGAGTCGATCGTCGACGACATCGGTCGCGGCTTCGTCATGGATGATTACGTGATGGAGAAGAAGCTTTAGCAATTTGAGATAAGCATCTGTCTCTGCTATCCTTTTCGAATCCTGATGTGGAGCGCGTCGTGAAACTTGAATTCGCCAAAATGCACGGTCTCGGCAATGATTTCGTTGTCGTCGACGGCATCCGCCAGCAGGTTTCGCTGACGCCCGAGCAACTGCGCTATATCGCCGATCGCCATTTCGGGATCGGCTGCGACCAGATCCTGCTGGTCGAGGCAGCGACGCAACCGGAGGTCGATTTCCGTTATCGCATCTTCAACGCAGATGGTGGCGAGGTCGAGCAGTGCGGCAATGGCGCCCGCTGCTTTGTGCGTTTCGTGCATGAACAGGGGTTGACCGACAAGCGCGAGATTCGCGTCGAGACTTTGGGCGGCATCATCGCCCCGCGCCTCGAGGGAGACGGCAATGTCACGGTCAACATGGGAATCCCCCGCTTTTTGCCGAGCGAGATTCCCTTCGTCCACGACGACGATGTGGTGATCTACTCCCTTGACGTCGCCGACGAAACGCTGGACATCAGCGTGGTCTCGCTGGGCAATCCGCATGCCGTGCACGTCGTCGCCAGCGTGGACGACGCAACGGTCGACGTGCATGGCCCGCTGATCGAAAGCCACGAGCGTTTCCCGCAGCGGGTCAATGCCGGCTTCATGCAGGTCGTCGATCGCCACGCCATCAGGCTGCGCGTCTATGAACGTGGCGCGGGCGAAACGCTGGCCTGCGGCACGGGTGCTTGTGCGGCGGCGGTGACCGGCATCCGGCGCGGCCTGCTCGATTCGCCGGTACGCGTGACAACGCGCGGCGGCGATCTCAACATCGCCTGGGGCGGCACGGATCGGCCGGTGCTGATGACCGGCCCGGCTGCTACGGTTTTCACTGGAGAAATAGAACTATGAGTGCGCCCTTTCCCGAAGATGTTGCCGATTACCTGAAGAACAATCCCGGATTCTTCGAGCAGTATGCCGACCTGATGGCGCAGATTTTCGTTCCGCACCCGCATGGGGGGCGGGCGGTTTCGCTGGCCGAGCGGCAGATGCTGACCTTGCGCGACAAGAACCGCGAGACCGAGAGCAAACTGGCCGAGCTGATCGCCTTCGGCGAGGAAAACGACCAGATCAGCGAGAAGGTGCATCGCCTGGCGGTCGGCCTCATTGCGGTCGAAACCTTTTCGGCGGTCATCCATCTGCTGAGATTTCATCTGCGCGACGATTTCTCGGTTCCGCATGTCGCCCTGCGCCTGTGGAAGAAACCCGAGGGCATCGCCGAGTTGCCGGAATTTGCCGCGGTTGCCGAAGATTTGCAGGTTTTCGCCGACACGCTGACGCATCCCTACTGCGGTTCGACTTCCGGTTTCGGCACTGGCGCCTGGTTCGGCGAGCAGGCGGCGCATCTTCGCTCGCAGGCGCTGGTCGCCCTCTGCGACGGCGGTACGACGATCGGCATGCTGGCGCTCGGCAGCGAGGACGCCAAGCGTTTCTATCCCGAGATGGGCACGCTTTATCTCGAGCGGATCGGCGAAATGGTTTCGGCTGCGCTGATTCGCGTTGCCGAGCCCGCCCAGTGACCGCGACGGCGACGGTTGACGAATATCTGGCCGAACTGGCCGAACAACGCCGGCAGTCGCCGCATACCATCAGCAACTACCGGCGCGACCTGACGCGCCTGCTGGCGTTGGCTGGCGATGCCCGACCGGGCGAACTCCAGGTGCAGCAGATCCGCCGCTTCATCGCCCAGCTTCACGCACAGGGTCTGTCCGGGCGCTCGCTTGCGCGCATGCTGTCGGCCTGGCGTGGCTACTTTGGCTGGCTCGGCCAGCACAGTGCCCTGACCGCCAATCCGTGCGATGGGGTACGCCCGCCGAAGTCGCCACGGCGCCTGCCGAATGCGCTTTCGGTCGACGAGGCCGCGGCGCTGCTGGCCCCCGAGGGAGACGACGATCCCGTGCTCGAAGCGCGCGACGTGGCGATGTTCGAGTTGTTCTATTCTTCGGGACTGCGTCTTGCCGAACTTGCCGCCCTCGATTGCGCTGCCCTGGAATCGCTGCTGGTGGACGGCGAGGTGAGGGTGCTCGGCAAGCGCAGCAAGGCGCGAATCGTTCCGGTCGGCTCCCGGGCGCGCGAGGCGCTGGCGGCGTGGCAGGTGCTGCGGGCGCAGCTTGCCGCCGAGGACGAGTGTGCGCTGTTCGTCAGCCAGCGCGGCACGCGCCTCAGTCACCGGGCCATCCAGGACCGGCTCGGACGCCACGCCCTGCGCGCCGGACTGCCGCGTCACGTCCATCCGCACATGCTGCGCCATTCGTTCGCCTCGCACGTGCTGCAGTCGTCGGGCGACCTGCGGGCGGTGCAGGAGATGCTCGGTCACGCCAGCATTGCTTCGACACAGGTTTATACGCATCTTGATTTCCAGCATCTGGCCAAGGTCTACGACGCCGCCCATCCGCGCGCCAAACGCTAGCGACTTGCCGCACACCAAGGATTCTTGAGCCACAGGCAACCTGACCTGCGGGTTTGCGGTCGGCCGGCAGAAAAGCCGGAAAATCAGGCGTCAATTGACCTTTTGTGCGTCGGCGTCTATGATTACGCGTTTCGAAAAATCGCCGGATTCAAGGAGTTAGTCATGGCCATCAACCGTACCCGCCGTTCTTCCCTGGAGCGCCG
>DAOMFF010000112.1:0-5221 GCA_035429665.1 Azonexus sp. | reverse complement strand
TCCGCACCCCGCGCCACATCATCCGTGTCGTCGTCGCCATGCTCGACCCGAAGATAGGCGAAACCTGCTACGACCCGGCAGCGGGAACGGCAATGCGCTCTCGGCGGCCAAATGGCGCGTCTTGCAGGAGCAGACCTTTTTCGGCAACGACGTCGACCCGAAGATGGTTCGTCTCGCCACCATGAACCTCACGCTGCGCGGCCTGCCCAATGTGCGTATCCGCCAGCGCAACGTGCTGACCACCTCGCTGGACGCAGAAGCCAAGCGCGAACTCGGCTTGCCGGCCGACGGCCACCACGTCATCGCCGCCAATCCGCCGTTTTCCGGGCGGCTGGACAAGGACCGCATCAGCGAAGACGTCAAGGTCGGCACCTCGACCGCGACCGAAATCCTCTTCATCAAATACATGCTCGACAGCCTGCTGCCCGATGGCCGTTGCGGTGTCATCGTCCCCGAGGGCGTGCTGTTCGGTTCGACCGGGGCACACAAGGAGCTGCGCCGGCAACTGATCGAGAACAACCGCGTCGAAGCCGTGCTGTCGCTGCCCGGCGGCGTCTTCCAGCCGTATTCCGGAGTCAAGACTTCGGTGCTCTTCTTCAGGAAGGGCGGCAGTACCGACAAGGTGCTGTTCCTGCATGCCGACAACGACGGCTACAAGCTGGACGCCAACCACGACACACCGATCGACGCCGACGACCTGCCGGGCCTGGTTGCGGTCTACCGCGAAAAAGAGGCAAATTTCGCCGCCTGGCAGGTTCGCGACCCGGCCGCCGAATGGACGGCGCAGTGGTGGTTCGCCGATGCGGCGACGCTGCGGGCCAACGACTTCAACCTGTCGGCCGGGCGCTACCGGCCGCTGAGCCAGTCGGCGGTGGCGCATCGCGACCCGAGGGAAATCCTCGACGAGCTGGCGGCGATCGAGGCGGAGATTGTCGAGGAAGTGGAAGCGTTGCGGGCGGCATTGGGTACCTCCTTCTCCCAGTTCTCGCTCAATCAAGCCATGCGCGGTCTGGAAAATGAACCGACTGCGTATACCCTTGATGATCTTAAGGAAGTCTGGCCGGAACCGGGTGCATGAGCCGCTGGAACTCTGTTCGGCTCTCTGACATTGCAATACAAGGGCAATACGGCCTGAATGCGGCGGCAATGAAAGAGGGGCAAGGCGTTCGCTTTGTTCGTATTACCGACATTGATGAGCATTGCGAGCTACGGAGCGACGGTGCCGCTTATGTGCCAACTTCCACGGAGAACCTCGACAGCTACTTATTGGAATCCGGTGATCTGCTGATTGCCCGCAGCGGAGCCACGGCCGGCAAGAGTCTTTTGTTCAAAGGACTAGATGAGCCTGCTGTATTCGCCGGCTACTTGATTCGCTTCAAGCTCGATACGAGTAGGGCACTACCCGATTTTGTCGGATACTTCTTCAAGTCGAACATCTATTGGAACTACATCAACGCAACCAAGCGGGTTGCAGCACAGCCAAATGTCAATGCCAAGGAACTCGCATCCCTGCCGGTTCCGCTGCCACCACTCCCCGAGCAATGCCGCATTGTTGATCTGCTTTCCCGTGCCGAAGGTATCGTTCGTCTGCGGCGGGAAGCCGAGAAGAAAGCAGCCGAACTCATCCCTGCGCTGTTTCTGGATATGTTCGGCGACCCGGCGACGAATCCGAAGGGGTGGGCGGTGGTTCCTGTTTCGAGTATTTGCAACAAGTGCTCGACTACTGATCCAAAAAAGGCTTCGCAAGCTGGATTTATCTACATTGATATTGCTGCCATAGATAACGGTAGAGGGGTAATCGTTGATCCGAAGCCTTTGGTAGGCGCGGAAGCACCTAGCCGTGCACGGCAAGTTGTAAAAGCTGGTGATGTGATTTTTTCTACTGTCCGGCCGAATCTTCGAGGTAGTGCGATGGTTCCAAATGAGTTGGATGGCCAGATATGTTCAACTGGGTTTTGCGTGTTGCGGCCAAATGCGGCAACCACATCGGCATTTGTATATGCGTTTGCGCGAAGCGACTGGTTTGTCGAAGAAATGATGAAGAAGGTTCGAGGGGCGCAATATCCAGCCGTGACCGATAAGGATTTGTTTGGTCACTCGATACCGATTCCCCCAATCGTGATTCAACAGCAGTTCTCGGCTAGATTTGATGAGGTTGTCGCCATTCAATCCCAGCAATCCGCCGCCACCGCCAAGGCCCAGGCCGCTTTCGATGCCCTGCTGGCCAGCGTCTTCAACGACCGGGGAGGCAATTGAAACCCAACTGGTATGAACGGACGCTGCTGCCCTACCTGATCGACTCGGCGTGCAGCGTCAAGGCGGTGCGCCATCAGCGGGCCAAGGTCGTGCCGCTGGCGCATGGCCGGGTGCTGGAGATCGGCATCGGCACCGGCCTCAACATGCGGCATTACGACAAGTCGAGGATCGCATCGCTCACCGGGCTCGATCCGGCGCTGGAAATGCACAAGCTGGCGCAGAAGCGCATCCGCCGCGCCGGCCTCGAAGTCGATCTGGTCGGTCTGTCCGCCGAACGAATCCCGCGCGCCGACGCCAGCTTCGACACGGTCATCGTCACCTACACGCTGTGCACGATCCCCGACCCGCTGGCCGCGCTGAGGGAAATGCGGCGGGTCCTGGTTCCCGGCGGCCAGTTGATCTTCTGCGAACACGGACGCGCGCCCGATGCCTCGGTGCGCCGCTGGCAGGAACGCATCACGCCGTGGTGGAAAAGGATTGCCGGTGGCTGTCATCTCGACCGCGACATTCCGTCGCTGCTGCACGAGGCGGGCTTCGAGTGCCCGGACCTGAAGACGATGTACCTGCCCGGGCCACGGCCGCTCACCTACAACTACTGGGGGATTGCCTTCGCCAGCGCGGAGCGCGGCGGCTAGCGGAAACGCTGGAATACTCGTCACCCCGGCGCAGGCCGGGGTCCAGTTCGTTGATTCTCCTGGATTCCGGCCTGCGCCGGAATGACCGATTCTGAGTAGACCGGCGCCCCGTCAGCGGGCACGGCACCGCCATCGCCCAGCCATGCCGGCAACCTACGGCTTCGCCCTGGCTGCCTTCGGCTCTCTGGGCTTTTTCCGGCGCCGCGCGCGCGGGCTGGGCCGGAACAGGTTCTGCCGCATCTGCGCCAGTTCGGCGAGTTGCACCGCGATCTGGAAGTTGATCGTGCCCTCGGGAAGTTCGCCCTTGTCATCGGGTTCGCCGGCCTGCATGCCGGTCAGCAGTTCCATCGCCTCGTCGATGTTGTTGACCGCCCAGACGTGGAAGCGCCCTTCCCTGACCGCCGTCACCACCGCTTCGCGCAGCATCAGGTGGCAGACATTGGCCGCGGGAATGAGCACGCCCTGCTCCCCGGTCAGACCGCGGGCGGCGCAAATGTCGAAGAAGCCCTCGATTTTCTCGTTGATCCCGCCGACCGGCTGGACGACGCCGAACTGATTGACCGAGCCGGAAACGGCCCGCGACTGGCGGATCGGGATGCCGGACAAGGCCGAAAGCAGCGCGGCGAGTTCGGCCAGCGAGGCGCTGTCGCCCTCGACGCCGCCGTAGGATTGCTCGAAGACCAGGCTGGCGCGCAGCGACAGCGGCATCGCCCAGCCGAAGCGGGCGGCGAGAAACGACGACAGGATGAGGACGCCCTTGGAGTGGATGGGCCCGCCGAGTTCGACCTCGCGCTCGATGTCGATGATCTCGCCTTCGCCCATGCGCACCGTCGCCGTGATGCGCACGGGATGGGCGAAGGTGCTCTCGCCGAGAATGGCGACCGCCAGCCCGTTGATCTGGCCAACATGCACGCCCGCCGTATCGACCAGCAACTGGCCGCGCAGGATTTCTTCCTGGTAGCGCTCGCGGATGCGGTCGTTGCGCTGTTCGTGCGCCTGCAGGGCGGCTTCGACATGCGCGCGTTCGATCAGCGGCGAGCCGGCGGTCGCGGCAAAGTGTTCCGCCTCCTGCATCAGGCCGCTCACCGGCTGGGTTCGCGTGCTGAGTTTCCGGGCATCGCAGGCGAGGCGCGCGGCGTGGTCGATGATGCGCGCCACCGCCGGGGCGGACAGCGGGCGCAGGGCATCGCGCCGACCGAGGGTGGCAATCAGGCGCGCGTATTGCGCCGTGCCTTCGGGCGTGCGGTCGATCTCGCTTTCGAGGTCGGCGTTGATCTTGAACAGCGACAGGAAATCCGGGTCGAGTTCCGCCAGCAGGTAATAGATGATCCGCTCGCCGATCAGGACCACCTTGACGTCGAGCGGGACCGGCTCGGGTTCGAGCTGCACCGTGCTGCTGAAACCGACCAGTTCGGCCAGCGACTCGATCCGTATCTCGCCGGATTGCAGGGCGCGCTTGAGCCCTTCCCAGGCATACGGCTGACCGAGAACCTTGCGCGCATCGAGAATCAGGAATCCGCCATTGGCGCGATGCAGCGCGCCGGCCCTGATCAGCGTGAAGTTGCTGAACAGCGTGCCCATGTGCACGTGGTGCTCGATGCGCCCGACCAGATTCTGCAGGGTCGGATTGTCCTCGTACACGATCGGGCGCGTGCCGTCAGCCGGATTTTCGACCAGCAGATTGACCAGATAACGCTGGACCGAGATGGTTCCGGAGAAGAATGTGGTTTCCGACTCTTCGTCGCTCTTCGTCGATTCATGGAGCGACTTGCCACTCTCGAGGATGTCCTGCATGACCTCGTCGAGATAACCGGTGACGTCGGGCAGATCGCCGTAGCCGGGCTTGATGTCCTCGATCAGGTGACCGACGGCCAGCCGCAGCGCCTCGCTGCCGACTTCCTTGATGACGCTCTGCACATCCCGCCGCCAGCGCGGGAACTCGTTCATCAGCTTGTGCAGTTTTTCATAGCACGCGCTGACCTGCTTTCCGAGTTCCTCCTGCCGCTCTTCCGGCAACTGGGCGAACTCCTCGTGCGAAAAGGTCTCCTCGGCATCCTTCAGCGGCGCGAAGACGAAACCCTGCGGCGTCCGCAGCAGGGCAACGCCGGTTTTCTGCGAATCGTCGCCGAGCTGGCGCAAGGCGGCCTCTTCGCGATGCTTTTCCTCTTCCTGCAGCGACTCGACACGCTCGCGGTATTGTTCGCTGTCGAAAGCGGCCGCTATCGCCGCGCCGATTTCGCCGACGAAGCGCTGCATGTCGCTACGCAGTTGCAAGCCCCGGCCGCACGGCAGGCGCAGCAGGCGCGCCCGCACCGGATTGGCGAAATTAT
>DAOMFF010000111.1:0-5234 GCA_035429665.1 Azonexus sp. | reverse complement strand
GACGCTTCCAGCACCAGCGAGGCGAGCAGCAGCCACCAGCCGCCGACATGGCGAACGGTCTGGAACAACGGCGCGCCGCGTTTCTCGTCGGCGGCGAGCAGAACATGGTGGACGACGAGCGCGAGCGGCAGCGCGAAGGCCATGAAGCCGGTGAACGGGTGCCCGGCGCGGGTGACGGTGATGACCGCCGCCAGCACTGCCGCAGTCGTCAGAAGCAGGTTGGCCGCCCGCAACCGCGGCCAGCGCCAGAGCATGCTCAGGGCGTCGACCGCGACTACCGACGCGGTGACGAACAGCAGCTGGTACGACGGCTGCAGCGCCCATGGCGCGCAGCGGGAAATCTCGGCGAAGCCGGTGGCGAACCACCACAGCGCCGCCCAGCCCAGCGGCAGCTCCGGCGCCACCGCTGTCATCTCCCCGACCCGATGCAGGAGGCGTGTCGAGAAGAGCGCGGCAGCGACCAGAAGGGCGGCGCCGAGCACCGCGTCGTTGGTTACCGGCAGTCCGTGATGCAGCGCCTGCCAACCGAGAAGCAGGGCGACGCCGGCGGCGAGCTGCATCAGCAGGCCGGTGCCCTGGGCAATCGTCCGGCGCGTGCGCACGCCGTACCAGAGCACGGCAGCGCCTTCGGCGGCCCAGAAGGCGGAAGTTACCTGGGCGTCGAAGGCGAGCGGCACGGCGATAGTAGCGAGGAAGGCGGCGATACCGAAATGGGCGTAGGAGATGACCGGCGGTGCGCTGCCGGCGCGGCGCGCGATCAGCCCCCACAGCATGAAGTACCAGAGCGAGCCGGCCAGCGCGCTCCACGCCAGGCCGTAGGCCGTGTCACCGACCAGTTGCGCTTGCAGGAAACATCCCACGAGCGGCGTGCCGAAAAGCAGCATGCCGTCCTGCCATCCGGTGCTCCCGGGCGCGCGGAAGAGCGCGGTGATGACCGGCATCGCCGAGTAGGCGGCGAGGAAGAGAACGACGAAGGCCTGCGTCACCAGATAATGCGGCGGATGGTAGTTGCCGATCGCCCAGGCCATGCCGACCGCCAGCGTGAACACGAAGCCGGCGATGTTGAGGACACGCCACGCCCGGAACCAGTCGATACCGAGGATGAAGGCGTTGAGCAGCGCGAAATAGAGGAAGAGCGGCAGCGGCGTCTGTGCGTTGCCGCCGGCGAGGACCGGGGCGAGGAAGGCACCGGAAAGACCGAGCACCGCCAGTGCCGGACCGTCCTGGCGTGCAGCGAGGGCGACGCAGCCGATGCCGAGCGCGGCGAAGGCGGCGAACGCGAGCCCCTGACCGATCATCGCGTAGCGGGTGAGCATGAAGTAGCCGACCAGATAGAGCAGCGCGAAGCCGCCGCCCTGCAACGCCAGCCCGAAGACGCGGTGTCGGGCGAGGCGCGCCCTGGTCATGCCGAAGACGATGAGCGCGATGCCGGCGACAGCGGTGGCGATCAGGCGGACCGGCACGGGCAGCAGGCCATGGTCGATCGCCAGGCGCAGCCCGGAGGCGACGCCGAAGAAGAGTAGGACAATGCCGATCTTGGCCAGCGGATTGGTTTCCCAGAACCACTTGAGCCAGCCGGGAACCCTCAGGCGGTCGCCGTCGATCCCAAGCGAGGCTTTCACGTAGGCCGCCATCGGGTCGGGACGAACGTCCGCCGTTTCGGCTTCGGCCCGTGGCGCCTCCATTGCGGGGCCGGCAGACGGCTGGCGCGGTTCGAGCAGGGCATCGAGGTCGACCCAGCGCCCCCCGGGTTGCTGTTCCGAAGGTGGCACGTTGACGGTGGCACCGCTCGCCGCCGCGGCTGAAGCCGGTGCCTCGGCGGCACTTTCGGCCCCGGGCGGCGGGGAGGCAGGTTCGGCGATCCGGGTGACGGGGTCGGTGACGGGCTGGGCGGCTGACGGTTCACTAGGCGAGACCCGCCGGCGCAGCATCTCGAGTTCGCTGCGCTGTTCGGCCAGGTTCCGCTCAAGGTCCAGCAGGCGCCGCTCCATCTCCCGGAGGCTCATTCCGGCGGGCCGCCGGTTGTTGAAGAAATAGCCGCCGATAAGTGCACCGACGATGGCCCCGAACAGCGAGAATTCGCCGCTGATGGCGCTGCCCAGCAGCAAACCGACGACAGCGCCGGCGATGATGGCCCACATGACTGCCTCCCCGACAAGTCCGGACGGCGCGCCCGGACCGATGATGCCGGCAATTCTACGTGCGGGAGCGCAACTCGCGGTTGACGTGGCGCAATCCGGTACCGCGGGCATCGACACCAAGTGACCGGAGTCCCCTGCGGTCGTGGCGCGGAAAGGGCTGCCGGAGTGTGGTCGCGGCGCTCCTATTCAGCAATTGCTGCGCTGCAACAAAATTGTTGACACCGGGGGTAAAAGGACTAGAATGACCTCATGTTGCAGCGCAGCAATCCGGATCGAAGCAAGCGGGCAATGGGTCATTTCAAGCAAGCATCACCTTTACGGAGAAACTCACCATGAACTTCAAACCCCAAGACCTCGCCAACGCCGGTATCGGTTCCGTTTCCCTGCTCGCCAATGCCACCCTCGACGGGGTCGAGCGCCTCGCCGCGCTGAATCTGAACGCCGGTCGTTCCTTCGTCGAAGCTTCGTTCGCCAACTTCAACGCGCTGCTCGGCACGACCGACGTCAAGTCCTTTGTCGACCTGCAGCAGAAGCTTGCGACCCCGGCCATCGAAAAAGGCATGGAATACTCGCGCAACGTGATCGCGATCGCCACCGAAACCAAGGACAAGATCGCCAAGGAAGTCGAAACTCGCGTTGCGGCCGTCAATGCCAACGTCGCCGACCTCGTCGACCAGGCTCTGGCCGCTGCTCCGGCCGGTTCCGAGGTGGCCGTGGAAGCCGTCAAGTCCGCCATGAAGACCGCCAACGAAGCCTTCGAAGGTCTGAACAAGGCTGCCAGGCAGGCTGCCGACGTCGCCGAGGCGAGCGTCAATGCCGCCACCGAAGCCACGCTGCAGGCAGCCAATGCGGTTGCCCCGAAGGCCGCCGTCGCGACCAAGGCCGCCGCCAAGAAGGCCGCCTGATCTACCGGGACTGCGGAACGAAAAGCCGAGGCGTTGAGCCTCGGCTTTTTCTTGTCGACCATCAACTGTGGGTCTCGGGAGGCAATTGCGCGCTGCTCCGGGCGAATTCGCTGTCGACGCGCTGGAGATCTCCACACCGGCGCTCCCCACGAAAGGATGATTGCAAGAGTAAGCTCTCATCGGCGTTTCATCCGCGGGGAGCCGTCGCAAGCTTTGATGCATGAAATTCATCGCTTACAATCGCTCCCATCCCTGCGCGCGAGTCTGACGCAGGGCGGATCGTCGTGTTTTCGATGGCATGGGAGGGCGTCCGTTGAGAGTGGATTGGAGCATCAAGATTGGCGATCTCCTGACGATGGCGACGATCGTCGTCTCCGTCACCGCCCTGCTGATCTCATGGTCCAAGGATCGGGACAGCAGGCAGAAGGAACAGGCCAACCAGGTGCGGGTGGCCGTGGGTACGGCGGTCGCCAAGCTCGATCGCTTGCAGGCGCTCCATCTGTCGGCCTTTCAGGAACTGCAGCCGGTCTTCGTCGATACCGGAGAGATGCTGACAAGGGACTTCAACGTCGTTGCCGCGCGTGACTTTCTGGCGAAGGGTATCAACGGCCAGCGGACAAAGATTGTCGGGAAAGCTCTCGACGAACATATCGAGACCGCGTATATCGGCCTGTTCTCCCACTTTCCCGCCATCCGCCCGCTGTTTCTCGACACCCTGAGGCAACTGAAGGGAGCCGAGGAAGAGGTGCTCGGCGCCTTCCTCGATGCGACGCAGCGCGAGGTCATGGCGCTCCGGCAACGGAAGGCCGACTACAGCAGCGCGGAACTCGAACGGACACTGCGCGGCCTCGCCGCAGAACATCGCGCCGACCTCGAACTGAAGACGACTAGAATACTGGAGCCGGTCCGCGCCTTTCTAATGCAGGTCGTGACGAAGTCCGACAGCGAGATTCTCACGCACGGGATAGCGCCCGCGACCGGGAAACCGTAAGCCCCCGGAGCCTGGTCGAACGGCAGGCGGGATTTTTCCCGCGAAGGGAGAACCTGCTGAGGGCCTGCGGCCGGGAGAGGCGTACCGCAGCCGACCGTGAAGACTCCCGCGATCTCCGGCCGGCTGCGCGGTCGGCTACCGGGAGCGGCCGACGAAGCCAGGCAGACCGGCTGCCTCGGGGGAACTGCCCAGGTACAGCGCGTAGCGGATCTTCTCGTTGTAGTCGTCCGGATCGTCTCGCTGGATGTTTTCGAGGGTCAGGTCGGCGGGATTCTTCCTGGTGCTGATCAGTTGTTCGTTGAAGATCACGCGCGTGCGGAAGAAGCTGCCCCATTTGAACTCGGCGAAGATCGCGTTGCTGGGATCCTTGACGTAGCCATACTGCTCGCGCACTACCCAGGACAGGCTGCGGTAGATGTCGTTGTCAAGGTCCTTGACGTGCTGTTTCAGGGTACCCGGATTCGACGGGCCCGCACCCATGGCGTCGAACGGATAGACCCAATGGTTGGCGGCCATCGCCTTCCAGAAGCGATCACCTTCGATGAAATTCCAGTTGCGCGTGACCGTCACCGGAATCTCCATGTCGCCCTTGGCCAGCCACAGGGAGATGGTCAGGTGATGGTGGTCGATGAGGTAGCATTTGCCGCCGTTGCCGATGATCACGGGGACCACACGCGGCTGGAGGTAGTTCTCCAGTTTTATACCGCTCCGTTCCTTGAGCTTCTCGACTTTTGCGTTGACCTCGTCCATCCCGACGGCGTTCTGCGTGGGCTTGAGGTCGCTCAGCTTGAGGCGCCCGATGGTGCCCTGCGGGCTGTTGCCATCGATCTTCGGGAGAAAGCCGAACAGATCTTCATTCTTCTTGGCCATTGTCTTTTCCTCTGTAGGTGGTTGCGTCCGCCGCCCCGTCGGACGACAGGGTAGCCGGCGGTCCGCGGCAAGTATAGGTAGCGCATTCAGCTACCGTCAATCTCGAAATTGACAACGCCTTCTGGCGATGCCCTCCGATCAGATGGAGGCGGATTGCCCCGTGGTTGACCGCGCTGCGCGCAAAAGATGCCGTGGCAACCGGACGCGGAACCTACCGCCGCGTGGCTTTCACTGGCCGACCCCTGGCGCCACGGTTGCCGCGGCAGATTTCCAGCCGCTCGCCCCTGAGCCGGCCGGCGGCGCCGTCGACGACGGGAACGATCTCGC
>DAOMFF010000110.1:3382-5253 GCA_035429665.1 Azonexus sp. | reverse complement strand
CCGCCGTCGCCGTAGCAGCCGAGCGGCTTGCTCGGGAAGAAGCTGGTGCAGCCGATGGTGGACAGGTTGCAGCTCTTCCTGCCCTTGTACTCGGCGCCAAAGCTCTGGGCGGCATCCTCGACGACCGGCAGGTTGTGGCGGGCGGCGATGGCGTTGATTTCGTCCATGTCGGCCGGTTGACCGTAGAGGCTGACCGGCATGATCACCCTGGTTTTCGGTGTGATGGCCGCTTCGATCTTGCTCGCGTCGATATTGCAGGTATCCGGCTCGATGTCGACGAAGACAGGCACCGCACCGAGCAGCACGATGACCTCGGCGGTGGCGACGAAGGTGAAGGGCGTCGTGATGACTTCGTCGCCCGGCTTGATGCCGAGGGCCATCAGGGCGATGAGCAGCGCCTCGGTTCCGGAGGCGACGGTAATGCAGTGCTTCGCCCCGGTGTATTCACCCAGTTTGCCTTCGAGTTCGGCCACTTCGGGGCCCATGATGTACTGGCCGTGGTGGAGCACACGATGGAGGTTGCGCTCCAGTTGCGGACGCAAATTGTCTTGCTGGCCTGCCAGGTCGATGAAGTTTATGGGTCTTGCCCGCTGCGGAGCCTCAAGGTATTCCTGCGGTGTAATCATCCATTGGGGGTAGCGTTCGCAAAGCGCGATGTCACGGGTCAGAAGCTTGATGGTGCCCAATTCGAAGCGCGAAAGCGCAAGGATAAGCTGCTCATCTTCAGGGTCTGTGCTGTCGAATACGTTGCCTTCTCCAGCCAGGGCAGCAAGCCAGAATTTGTCGGCGGCGAAGGCCTGAAGCGTATTGCGTGTTTGTTGTGCCAGTTGGCGAACGGTGGCACTGATACCCTCATTTGCGTTGGTATTGCGCAATTCGCTGCGGAGCACGTATTCGAGAGTCTGCACGCTGCCCGCATACAGCCACAATCGTCCACCCGTCGTTGTGCACTTGGCGACAGCAAGGTCAGCTACCTCAAAAAACGGTGCGCGCCGTGAGCAAATGTCAACGGCAATATTGATATCCAATAACAGATCCATGGCTTATACCGGTCGACCTTGTTCACGACGCATTTGTGCCCGAAGCTCAAAGGCTTCGATGCGTTCCAGTTCCTTGGCTGTGATCTCTGGCAGTTCTTCGTCGGGTGACAGAGGAGCGCGCCGGGCTGCATCAATCCGTTGACGCATTTCTTCTGCTTTTCGCAGCACGTCAGGCGACAGTTCATAAGGGGTGGATTGGGTCTCAATTTCGTCGTCGGGCACCAAGACCACCAGTCGCAGGTGGTCGTGCTTGAGTTTTATGGGGTTAACGAACTCAAGGTGGCCCTGTTTGTAGATGGCTTCAACTTGCATGGTCAATCCTTTGCATGAACGTAACTGCCATTCTGGCGTGCCCGGCTCTCTCCAGCAGTCCGGAGCTTCGGAGTCAATGAACTGGAGTTCCGGTTTCTCCTAATGCTGCGACTTCGTTACGACTGCTTCGGCAAGCGCCCGCGAGGTAGTCCACTTGCCGCCGAAGACGTTGATCAGCCGGCCTTGGCGCTCGATGACCGATTCGCGGCTGGCTGCGGAAAAATCGGTCTTGCTGGCGACAATCGGCCGGATGCCGGCGAACATTGAAATTATATCCCGACGCGCAATAACCTCAAAAAAGCAACGGTTGTAGTTGGCGATCAGATAGTCGATTTCCTCGTCGCTGGGCGCGCAACGATCAGGGTCGGCCTGGCTGACTTCGGTGGTACCGAGCAGGGTGTCTTCCCCGTGCGGGAGAACGAACAGGATGCGCTTTTCTCCGGGCACCTGGAGAACGCAACCCTGCTCGAGTTTGCCGGGCACGACGATGTGGCTGCCGCGAATCAGGTCAAGCCGGTA
>DAOMFF010000110.1:0-3282 GCA_035429665.1 Azonexus sp. | reverse complement strand
GCTCGAGTTTGCCGGGCACGACGATGTGGCTGCCGCGAATCAGGTCAAGCCGGTAAGCGCTGGTCACGCCCGAGGTGGCGAGGAGTCTTTCCGCCCACGGGCCGGCCACATTGACGATACGGTCGTAACAGGCGCTCGCCCCCGCCGTGGAAACCGCCCCTGTCGCAGGATCGATCCGGAGGACGGGCGTCTGTTCGTGGATGGCAACCCCCGATTCCCTGGCTTTTTCAACTGCCCACAGGCCAAGCTGATAGTCATCCATGCGGGCATCCCAGTAACCGTAGGCGCCCAGCAACGCGTTGCGTCTGAGGCACGGGAAGCGCTCGGCAACCTCATTGGCACTGTACCAGCGGCCACGCGGGAATCCGGATCCCGTTGCCAGGAGATCGTAGAGCCTGATGCCGGCGCCAACGAGCCACCTGGCGCGTTCGCCGTTCTGGTAGATCGGGATCAGTAACTCCAGCGGCCTGGCCAGTTGCGGCGCCTGCCTGATCCACCAGGAGCGCTCCTGAAGGGCCTCGCGCACCAGCCCCAGATGGCCGTGTTCGAGGTAACGCAAGCCGCCGTGCAGCATCTTGGTGGAGGAGCGGCTGGTGGCCGACATCAGCCGGCCCTTTTCGAACAGGTCGACGCTATTGCCGCAGCGGGCGAAGGCCCAGGCGGTCATGACACCATTGATCCCGCCGCCGATGACAGCGACCTTCATTCAACCGCCAGTGTCGTCCCCGTCAGCCTGTAAGTCTTGCCGGTGATCGGACACTGGACTGAGGTCTCGCCCTCGAGCGGCAGGTCGAGCCGTTCGCCGTGTTCGCTCATCCAGCCGATCTGGCGGGCGGGAACACCGGCCATCAGCGCGTAAGGCTTGACGTCGCGATTGATGACGGCACCGGCGGCGACAAAAGCGAACTCGCCAACGGTGACGCCGCAGACGATGGTGGAATTGGCGCCCAGGGTCGCACCCTTTTTCACCCGCGTCACCCGGTATTCGTCCTTGCGAGTGACCGCCGAGCGCGGATTGTAGACGTTGGTGAAGACCATGCTCGGGCCACAGAATACGTCGTCCTCGATATGCACGGCATCGTAGACGGAGACGTTGTTCTGGACCTTGACGTTGTTGCCGATGGTAACGTCGTTGCCGACGAAGACGTTCTGGCCGAACGAGCAGCCCTTGCCAATGCGGGCACCGCCACAGATGTGGGCAAAGTGCCAGACGCGGCTGCCGTCGCCGATTTGCGCGCCCTCATCGACAATTGCCGATGGATGTATGGTGACTGCCATCTCAGTAATCCAGCGGCAATGCAACCCGCTTGCCATCGCGCGCCGACAGATAGGCGGCAATCAGCACCTCCAGCGACTTCAGGCCTTCGCGGCCATCCGTTTCCGGCTCGGCCTCGCCGCGGATGACTTTGATCACGTTGTCGTAGTAAAGCGGGTGGCCAAAGCCGTAGACCGAGGTGGTTTCGTAGTTGGCAGTGGCGATCTGCTCGTCTTCCGGCAGCTTCTCGGCGAATTCCCAGTGCTGGATCTCGTTGACCGCAACACCCCCCACGCGCACGGTGCCCTTCTCGCCGAGAATGGTGATGCTGCCTTCCAGGTTCTTGGGGTAGGTCAGCATCGTGACATTCATCGAGCCCAGCGCGCCGGAGCGCCAACGGACACTCAGAACGCCCGAATCCTCGACTTCGATGTCGCGCTCCAGGGTGCCCGTGTAAGCCTGCATGCTCTCGATCGGCCCAATGAGCCAGTCGAGCAAATCGACGTAATGGCTGGCCTGGTTCATGAAGGCGCCGCCGTCGAACTCCCAGGTGCCGCGCCATTTGGCACTATCGTAATATTCCTGTGGCCGCGTCCAGAAGACATTGATGTTGACCATGTAGATGCGCCCGAAGCGTTTCTCCTCGACCGCGCGCTTCAGGAGTTGCAAGGTAGCGTTACGGCGGTTCTGCTTGACGACGAACATCCTCACGCCGGCATCGTCGCACGCCTTGACCATGCGCAGGCCGTCGTGCCAGCGGGTGGCCATCGGCTTCTCGGTCATCACGTGGCGGCCGGATTCGGCGATTTCAATTGCCTGCCCCGGGTGCAAACCACTAGGTGTGGTGAGCACGACGATATCGGCCGTGGTGGCCTTGAGCATATCGGTCATGCTCAAGTGTCCTTTGGCGCCGGTGCGCTGCACCGCCTTGTCGAGCGCGTTGCGGTCGACGTCGCAAACATCGACGATTTCGACGTCTTCAGCGTGCTGCTCCATGGCGCCAAAGTGATTCGCCGCGATGCGTCCGCAGCCGACAAGCGCCATGCGGATCTTGCGGCCGGTAATTGTTGGGTAGTTGCGCATTTTGTCCTCTTACAGGCGGAATACTGTGAAGCCGGCAGCGGCGGCGGCATGGCGGTCAAACAGGCACTTCAGGTCGGCCAGAACCGGCTTGTCACCACGGCAAAGCGAGCGCAACTCAGCAACATGTTCCCGCCTGAATTCGTTGTGGCCGACGGCCACGACCAATGCATCCACCGGATGCGCCGCATCGATGGCTCCAAGCTGGATACCGTACTCATGAGCGACCTCATCCGCATTAGCCCACGGGTCGGAGACGACCACCCGGACTCCCCAGTTCTGAAGTTCCTGCACGAGGTCGGCCACCTTGCTGTTGCGGATATCCGGGCAGTTTTCCTTGAAGGTGATGCCGAGCACGCCGACCGTGCTGCGCGCCACATCGATGCCGTTGCGAAGCATCAACATGATGACATTGCGGGCGGCGTAACGCGCCATGTTGTCATTGATCCGGCGCCCGGCGAGGATGACTTGCGGGTGATGGCCGACCTCCTCCGCCTTGTGGGTAAGGTAGTAAGGGTCGACGCCGATGCAATGCCCGCCGACCATGCCCGGGCGAAAGGGCAGGAAGTTCCACTTGCTGCCAGCCGCCTCAAGAACTTCGAGCGTGTCGATATCGAGGCGGTCGAAAATGACCGAAAGCTCGTTGACGAGGGCGATGTTGAGGTCGCGCTGGGTGTTCTCGATGACCTTGGCGGCCTCGGCCACCTTGAGGCTGGTCGCCGGGAAGGTGCCGGCGGTGATGATGCTTCCGTAGAGCGCGTCGACCGCCTTGGCGACCTCCGGGGTGGAACCGCTGGTGATCTTTTTGATCTTGGTCAGCGTATTGACCTTGTCGCCCGGGTTAATGCGCTCCGGGCTGTAGCCGCAGAAGAAATCCTGATTGAACTTTAGGCCGGAATGCTTCTCCAGGACCGGCACACAAACCTCTTCGGTACATCCCGGAAACA
>DAOMFF010000109.1:0-5272 GCA_035429665.1 Azonexus sp. | reverse complement strand
AAGTCCTTGCCATCGGCGACGATGAGTTGGGTCCCGTAGAAGACCGCCGGGGCTGATAGTCCTGGCGCCAGACTGGAGGGGAGCAACTGGATGGGCACCCGGTAAGTATTGGCGACTTCGGCCGCAACCTGGAGATTGCCATTGCAGCGCTGGCCCGGCGGACCCTTGGCGATGAAGGTCAGCACCTTCCGGCCGCTGGTGGTCTGGGCGCCGGAGACGGGCACGGACACATCGGTGCCCAGCGCCGCGAACGCCAGGGTGCCGCACAGGGCGAAAATGGATAGATGTTTCACGGGTTGTCTCCCCTGTTGATTTTATGAATTCAGTTCTCGATGGGCAGACCGTTGGCGCGCCACTCAATCACCCCATCGGTGATCTTGTGAGCGGTATAACCGCGTTGCCGCAGCAATTGGACGGCCTCATCGGACATCAGGCAGAACGGCCCGCGGCAGTAGGCAACGATTTCCTTGTCAACCGGCAGGTCGGCCAGTCGCTTTTCCAGTTCGGCCAGCGGCATGGAACGGGCGCACGGGAAATGGCCGGCGGCAAATTCGGTTTCCGGACGGACGTCGATGACGACGATGTCGCCGCTACGAGCCTTGGCAAGCAAGGAGTCACGGCTTTCGGAGGAGAGCGCGTTGGGAGCTGTGGCCATCCGGTCCAAGGCCACCCGCAACTCGACCAGGTGTTCTTCGGCGACTTCACGAACGTTGAGCCAGAGTTGAGCGACATCAGGGCCGCTCAGGCGGTAGTGAATGAACTTGCCCTCCCGCCGCGTTTCGACCAGGCGGGCTTCACGCAGGGCACGCAAATGGGCGCTGGCCAGGCGCATGTCGATACCGGCCTGCCCGGCCAGCAACTCGACGGTCTTCTCGCCCTGGGCCAGCAACTCGATGAGTTCCAGACGCTTGGGACTGGAGATGGCTTGGCCGATGCGGGCAACGTGTTCGTAGAGGTGGGATTTGGTCGTGGTGGGTTTCATGTAAACAATCTAACGATTATTTGATTATATGTAAACAACCCCTGTAAACATCCATTGCAGCGATCAGTGGACCCGGTTCACCCGCTTGATGAACCTGCCCTCGACTCGCGGGATGCCAGGTTCTCGCCAGGGTCCGTTGCCACACTCCCGCAGTGATAGGCTGGCGACTCAAGGCTGAATATTTTCGAGCAGCAAGGAATTTGCTTCCGCGTACGGGGCTTTCGACTCTAATTGTTTGGAACCGTCAGCTCCGGGAAACTTTTCCAGCGGCTTAGCACTCTCAGGCTGGGAGTGCTAAAATATTATTTGATGCTTAAGGAGATGAACACGTTATGACCCATGCACTGGCTTTCCCAACCGTCTCGACCGTCGGCAGCATCGATGCCTATATACAGGCAGCAAATCGCTATCCGATGCTCTCGGAGGCCGAGGAAACACGGCTGGCAAAGCGCTTTCACAATGACGGCGATGTGGAGGCGGCGCGTCGGCTCGTTCTGTCGCATCTCCGCCTCGTCATCTCGATCGCCCGCGGCTATCTGGGCTACGGCCTGCCGCATGCCGACCTGATCCAGGAAGGCAACATCGGCCTGATGAAGGCGGTCAAGCGCTACGATCCGGCGCGCGGCGTGCGCCTCGTTTCCTTTGCGATGCACTGGATCAAGGCCGAGATCCACGAATACATCCTGAAGAACTGGCGCCTGGTCAAGGTGGCGACGACCAAGGCGCAGCGCAAGCTGTTCTTCAACCTGCGCAGCCTGAAGAACGACTACGAAGGCGTCGATACGCTGTCCGGCACGCAGGCGGCCGAAGTCGCCGCCCGCCTCGGCGTCAAGCCGGAAGAAGTGGTCGAGATGGAAACCCGCCTGACCGGCCGCGACCTGGCGCTGGAAGGCAGCCCGGACGACGGCGACGAGGCCTTTGCCCCGATCGACTACCTGGCCGACTCGCGTTACGAGCCAACCCGCATGCTGGAGAATAAAGCGAGCGCCCGCCTGCACGACGAAGGCCTGCACGAAGCGCTCGCTACGCTCGACCCGCGTAGTCGCCGCATCGTCGAGGCGCGCTGGCTGCACGATGGCGAAGCGGCGACGCTGCACGAACTGGCGGCCGAGTTCGATGTTTCGGCCGAGCGTATCCGCCAGATCGAGGTCAAGGCGCTGCAGAAGATGCGCGGCGTGCTGGCCGCCTGAAGGCGGTAGCCGCCAGCCAAGAAGGGGAGCCGCCGTCTCCCCTTTTCATTTTCTGGCGGGTGTTACTACGCAACTGACCAATGGTTCGCGAAATCAATACCACAAGGGCTTCCCCGTTTTCCGCAGGCGTTCTGAAGTTTTATCGTTTCATTCCTGATCCTGTATTCTCGCTGTTTATCGATTCCCTGCCGTGTCGGTGCGAGAAGGTGAAGGACTGCGGTACTACAACCGGTCATGTTGGGCTTGATGCCCGGACCCTGATGAGAGACGCGCGCGGGGGCCTCATTTTAGCCGGGAGTCGATAGCCTCCCCTTGAGCTCATCAGGCATACCCCGCGCGGGTCCAACCCGCTTCACATCAACGCTGGCAGTGCTTCGGTGGTACTGGGCCACTTGCTGGCCCGTGATTTCCTTTCAGTTCCTTTTCTACAGACGCTTTTCTGGTTGCTCAGGCGAGGGCAGCGGTCAACCGGAAATCATCCCCATATTTCATGACCGCCCAGGAGAGCCGCAGGTTCTTGGCTGCGATGGCGACAGCGGCTTTCCAGTAGCCGCGTCGTTCAACCAGGCTGCGTGCCCAGCGACTGAAGCGATCCTGCTTTTCGCCTAAACCGGCGGTGACTGATCGGGCGCCCATGACCAGCAGACTGCGCAGGTAGGCATCACCGGCCTTGGTAATCCGGCCCAGCCGCGCTTTACCACCGCTGCTGTACTGGCCAGGCACCAACCCGACCCAGGCGGCAAGTTGCCGACCATTCTTGAAATCGTGCCCTCCGCCGAGGCTGGCGACCAGCGCACTGGCTGTCGTCGGGCCGATGCCGGGCAGTTGCATGAGTTGCCGGCTTCTGGCGTCCTGGCGGGCGGCTTCGGCAATGGCCCGGTCGTATTCCTCGATGCGTTCATTCAGCCGGTCGGCGTAGGCCAGCAGATCGCCGACACAACGGTTGGCCCAGCCGGGTAGTTCTTCGAGGTGGGCGCCGATTTCCCGGCGCAGACGTTCGACTTTCTGCGGCAGGACGATACCGAACTCGCTGATCAGGCCACGCAACCGGTTATAGAGCGCGGTGCGCTCTTCGATGAAACCTTGTCGGGTGCGGTGCAGACAGAGGATGGCTTGTTGATCGACATCTTTGACCGGGACGAAGCGCATGTTCGGCCGGGTGACGGCCTCACAGATGGCAGCCGCATCGGCTGCGTCGTTCTTGCCACGCTTGCCGCTCATCCGGTACGGCGCCACGAACTTGGGCGCCATCAACTTGACGGTGTGGCCGAAGCGGCAGAACTCTCTCGCCCAATGGTGGGCGCCGGAGCAGGCTTCCATGCCGATCAGGCAGGGTGGCAACTGGGCGACCATTTCCAGCAATTGCCCGCGAACCACCTTGGGCTTGATAAATACCGCCTTGCCACTCTGGTCAACACCATGCAAAGCGAATACATTCTTGGCGAGATCGATGCCGACTGTAACAATACCCATGGACTTCCCCTTTCGAACGTATGATTCAGTGTGGAAACTAAATCATGGCAGCAACTGCTGCCAGCGGCATGGTTTCACGATCCGAGACGAATTGAGTCGTTTGGGAGCGAAATCGGGTCGGTTGGCCATGGAAGCGCAATGTTCCTACGCTATTTACCTACTGTGGACGCAATACGGCCATGCGCTTCAAATTCCAAGCGAGGCAGACCAGCGTCCATTCGTGGCGCACGTTCTCCAGCCAGCGCAGCAGAAACTGGCGGAACCTCATCACCGACTTGATGATGCCGAACACCGGCTCCACCGTCTGTTTGCCTAGCGCATAGGTGGCTCGGCCGGCTTTCGTCTTGAGCGCGTGCTTCATCTGTGCGACATGGCTGGCCGGTCCGGACCGCGGCGCCGCTTCCTCGAAATGGCAGCGCCAGTCCGGATGGTGGCCATCGCGCCCGACGGCGATCAGCGGCTCGATCTTGGCGGTATGGCAGGCTTCGACGTTCTTCTCGCTGTAGAAACCGGTATCGGCCACGAGCGTTTTCGGCTGATTCAGCCCCGCGGGCAGCGACTGGATCTTCGCCACCATCGGCTCGACCTGCTCCTTGTCGTTGGCGGCCTGGGTGACACGCGCTGCCACGACCAGCATCGACTCGGTATCCACTACGCCTTGGGCGTTGTAGCACGGATCGAAGCCGCCGCCGGCGACCCTCATGATGCGCGACTCGTCATCGCTCAGGTTGATCTGCTCGTCCGGCTGCGGCCCCGCTGTCGGCGGGGCCGGCGGCTTGCCGCCGGGCTTCTTGCCGGTGGCGGCTTCCTTGGCTTGCCGCTTCGCCAGCTTGGCTTCGTACTCGGCCTGCTCGCGCGCGACGTGCTCTTGGGCGCGTGCTTCGATCTTGGCCTTGGCCGCAGCGATGGCCGCCAGGCGATCTTCCCGCCGCTCGATCTCCGCGGGCAGATTGACCCCCTCGGGCACGGTGCTGCGGTCGGCCGCTTCCGCAAGCTTCAACATCTCCTGCACTTCGGCCTTGAGCTGCGCTTTAATCTTCTCTGCGTGCCCGTAGGACAGCGCGCTGTGCCGGCTCGCGTTGGCGCGCAGCTCGGTGCCGTCCAGACTCACCGTGCCAAAGCTCGAGAGTTGGTTCTCGTGCGCCACTTGCAGCACTTGCACGAAGATCGCAGCGAATTCCTTCCCGAAGCGGCACCGGAAATTCGCCAGGGTGTCGTGATCCGGATGCTGGTCGCATGCGATGAAGCGGAAGGCCAGCGAGTCATAGGTCGCCCGCTCAATCTTGCGGCTCGAATGCGTGCCCGTGGCGTAGCCGTAGATCAACAGCGACAGCAGCAGCACCGGGTGATAGGCATCGCTGCCGCGACCGGCATACGTGCGCTCCAGTTCCGACAGATTCAGCGTTTCAACCACATCCACGACGTAGCGCGCCAAGTGCCCCCCGGCAGCCGGTCCTGCACCGACGGCGGCAGCAGGTAGTCGGTTTCCCGGTCTATCGGTCGAAAACGGTTCATGCGTCTTGTCCCCTGGTCGATGCCAGATTCCACCGGACAGTTAAGCCCGACAGGCTGCTAGAAAAAACCGTCTGCGCAAAGGGGTGGAGCGATTCCGTCGGCAATTCGGCGA
>DAOMFF010000108.1:0-5305 GCA_035429665.1 Azonexus sp. | reverse complement strand
CGCGCATGGCGATTCCTTAAACGACGATATTGACGAGGCGGCCGGGAACGACGACGACCTTCTTCGGCGGCTTGCCGTCCGTGAACTTCCGTGCATCCGCGCAGGCCAGCGCCGCTGCCTCGATGGCGGCCTTGTCGGCCGCGGCCGGCACGCGCACGGAGCCGCGCAGCTTGCCGTTGACCTGGACGACCAGCTCAATCTCGTCCTGCTTCAAGGCGGCCGGGTCGGCCTTCGGGAAGGCCGTGAGACCGGCGTCGGCACCCGGCTTGAGCTCGGCGTAGAGCGCCTGGCCGATGTGCGGGACAATCGGGAAGAGCAGCAGGGCGATGCTCTCAAGGGTTTCCTGGGCCAGCGCGCGACCGGCGGCATTGCTGAGGTCACACCTGTCGTAGGCGTTCAATAGCTCCATCACCGCAGCAATCGCCGTGTTGAACTGCTTGCGCCGGCCGTAGTCGTCGGCGACCTTGCCCATAGTCTGGTGCAGCTTGCGACGCAGGTCGGCTTGCGCGGTCGACAGGGAATTTTGCTCAAATCTGGAATCGACGAGACCGGCTTGCACGTGATCGTAAGTCGTCTTCCACAGGCGACGCAGGAAGCGATAAGCCCCCTCGACGCCGGCGTCCGACCATTCCAGCGACTGGTCCGGGGGCGAGGCGAACATGATGAACAGCCGCGCGGTGTCGGCGCCGTACTGGTCGATCAGGGCCTGGGGATCGACGCCGTTGTTCTTCGACTTCGACATTTTCTCGGTGCCGCCGATGACTACCGGCTGGCCGTCGGTCTTGAGCGTAGCGCCGGTCGGCCGGCCGCGCTCGTCGGTGACGACATCGACATCGGCCGGGTTGATCCACTGCCTCTTGCCCGCATCGAGATCGCGGTAGAAGGTTGGCGCGACGACCATGCCCTGGGTCAGCAGGTTGGCGAAGGGTTCGCCGAGGTCGCCGATGAGGCCGACATCGCGCATCAGCTTGGTGAAGAAGCGCGAATACAGCAAATGCAGGATGGCGTGCTCGATGCCGCCGATGTACTGGTCGATGCCGCCCTTGCACCAGTAGGCGACGCGCTCGTCGACCATGGCCGTGGCGTTGTCGGGGCAGGCATAGCGCAGGAAGTACCAGGACGACTCGAAGAAAGTGTCCATGGTGTCGGTTTCACGCCGCGCGTCACCGCCGCACTTCGGGCACTTGCACTCGTAGAATTCGGGCATCTTGGCTAGTGGCGAGCCGGCGCCGGTGATTTCGACGTTTTCCGGCAGCACGACCGGCAACTGGTCGTCGGGTACCGGCACGTCGCCGCAGGTCTTGCAGTGAATGATCGGAATCGGGCAGCCCCAGTAGCGCTGGCGGGAAATGCCCCAGTCGCGCAGGCGGAACTGCACCTTCTTGTCGCCCAGCCCCTGGGCGGCGAGGTCGGCGGCGATGGCGTCGACAGCTGCGCCTGACTCCAGCCCGGTATATTTCCCGGAGTTGATCAGAATTCCTTTGTCGCAGTTGGGAGACTCATGGAGCAATTGGGTGTGAAGCATGCTCACAAGTTCATGAACATCCGGAGGTAGTTGCTTGGTGAACAGATTTTGTTCAATGAATTGGATGAACGAGTAAGGGGCTACCTCTGTATCTGGGTAAGCGATTCCTGCGGCCTTTAATGCTTCGGTAGCTTTGTGCCAGTCTTGAAGTAGTTGTTGGCTAGCCACCACGCGTTTGACTGGCAGTGTGTGTCGTACTGAAAAATCCCAATCGCGCTCGTCGTGGGCCGGCACGGCCATCACCGCGCCGTCGCCGTAGCTCATGAGCACGTAGTTGCCGACCCAGACTTCGACCTGCTCGCCGGTCAGCGGGTGGGTGACGCAGATGCCGGTCGGCATCCCCTTCTTTTCCATCGTCGCGAGGTCGGCCTCAGCGACGCCGCCCTGCTTGCATTCCTCGATGAAGGCGGCGAGTTCTGGGTTATTGGCGGCAGCGCGGGTGGCCAGCGGGTGCTCAGCGGCGACGGCGACGAAGGTGACGCCCATGATCGTGTCGGCGCGGGTGGTGAACACCCACAGCTTTTCGTCGGCATTGTCGGCGAGCGGGAAAGCGAAGCGCACGCCGGTGCTCTTGCCGATCCAGTTTTTCTGCATCAGGCGCACCTGCTCGGGCCAGCCCGGCAGGTTGTCGAGTTCAGTCAGCAGTTCCTCGGCGTAGGCGGTGATCTTCATGTAGTACATGGGGATCTCGCGCTTTTCGATCAGCGCGCCGGAACGCCAGCCGCGGCCGTCGATGACCTGCTCGTTGGCGAGCACGGTGTGGTCGACCGGGTCCCAGTTCACGGTGCCGAGCTTCTTGTAGACCAGGCCCTTTTCATAGAGGCGGGTGAACAGCCATTGTTCCCAGCGGTAGTACTCGGGCGTGCAGGTCGCCAGTTCGCGTTCCCAGTCGATGGCGAAGCCGAGCGACTTGAGCTGCGCCTTCATGTACCCGATGTTCTGGTAGGTCCACGCCGCCGGTGGCACATGGTTGGCCAGCGCGGCGTTCTCGGCTGGCATGCCGAAGGCGTCCCAGCCCATCGGCTGCATGACGTTGTAGCCGAGCATCGCGTGGAAACGCGACAGCACGTCGCCGATCGTGTAGTTGCGCACGTGCCCCATGTGCAGCTTGCCCGACGGGTAAGGGAACATTGACAGGCAGTAGTATTTCGGCTTGCCGGTAACTTCGACGGCACGCGCCGCGCTGCTGTTGTCCCAGTGCTGCTGGGCCGCACGCTCGATGGCGGCCGGGGCGTATTTTTCCTGCATGGATGAGTCGCTGGTCGATTGGCGGATAAACTGCCAATTATACCGGCGCTTCCGGTGTGAGCGGGGACAGGGAGAGGGATGTCGTGCCAGTCCCCGACCAAGTCGTCGGGAACTGGCTTCATCAAACGCAGGCATCTACAGGGACGACATGCCGTCCCCGTCACCTCTCGTCAGCGCGTCTGGCGACCGCTTACGCCGCTTTTCTTGGTGCGCAGGCGTTTCCCCAGGTGATCTGCCAGAAACGGTAGGTATTCTGCGCGGCCATCAACGAGAGGAGCGACATCCGCGACTGGTGGCGCCACATCCATGACACCTTCGGCGCCGGCGTCAGACCGTATTGCGGGGCCCGCCCGATTTCGTCCTCGACGATGTCGAGGAAGCGCTCGACGGCCAAGCCCCAGTATTCGGAACCTTCCGTCTTGCCGGTAAGGTACTCGGCTTCGGAGATCGCGCGGCGCCACAGCTTGAGCGCGAGTTCGTCGCTGATCCCGGCTTTCCTGGCTATCCAGGGGAGAATCTTGGGCGCTTTCATGTTGTTGCTCCTTTCACTTCGTGGCGGTGGCCACTCGGTACTTCGACTGCCTTGTGGGCAAAAAGTTTTGTGCACTGCAATATATTCGAGGTCAGTATACTGTCAGGTAGCAGCCAAGGGTAGGTTAACATCACTAACTGCATTGTTGCGTTGCACAATGGCAACAAATTGGTCTGACCAATATGAGCCAATGGCTCGCAACGGGCCGTCCCACCGTCATTTTCCGAACAGAGTCGATACATGTCCGACCTTCTGGCCAATCTGAACGTGCCGCAACTGCAGGCAGTGACGCTGCCGCCGGTGCATGCGCTGATCCTCGCCGGGGCCGGCAGCGGCAAGACACGGGTGCTGACGACGCGCATCGCCTGGCTGATGTCCACCGGCCAGGTCGGGCCGCATGGCGTGCTGGCGGTGACCTTCACCAACAAGGCGGCCAAGGAGATGACGGCGCGCCTGTCGGCGCTGGTGCCGATCAATACGCGCGGCATGTGGATCGGCACCTTCCACGGCCTGTGCAACCGGCTGTTGCGGGCGCACTACCGCGAGGCCGGGCTGCCGCAGACCTTCCAGATCCTCGATTCGGCCGACCAACTGGCGATGGTCAAGCGCCTGCTCAAGAACCTCAACGTTGACGACGAGAAATACCCGCCGCGCGAACTGTGCCACTTCATCAACGCCCACAAGGAACAGGGTGTGCGCGCCGCCCAGGCCGAGGCCTACGACAACTACACGCAAAAGCGCGTCGAGCTCTATGCCGAGTACGAAAGCCAGTGCAACCGCGAAGGTGTTGTCGATTTCGCCGAACTGCTGCTGCGCTGCCACGAATTGCTGCAGCGCAACGAGCCGCTGTGCACCCATTACCAGCAACGCTTCCGCTACATTCTGGTTGACGAGTTCCAGGATACCAACCGCCTGCAGTACGCCTGGCTGCAACTGCTGGCCGGCGGCGGAGCGAAGGTCTTCGCGGTCGGCGACGACGACCAGAGCATCTACGCCTTCCGCGGTGCCGAGGTCGGCAACATGCGCGACTTCGAGCGCGAGTATGCCGGCGCCAACGTCATCCGGCTGGAACAGAATTACCGCTCGCACGGCAACATCCTGGCCGCCGCCAATGCGCTGATCAAGCATAACCGCGAGCGCCTCGGCAAGAATCTGTGGACCGACGCCGGCGAGGGCGAGCCGATCCGCGCGTTCGAGGCCTATTCGGACCTCGACGAGGCGCGCTTCATCATCGACGAGATCCGCGAACTGGTGCGCGACGGCATCGCGCCGACGCAGTGTGCCATCCTCTATCGTTCGAACGCGCAGTCGCGGGTGCTTGAGCATGAACTGTTTGCCAAGGGGGTGCCGTACAAGGTCTACGGCGGCCTGCGCTTCTTCGAGCGCCAGGAGATCAAGCACGCGCTGGCCTACCTGCGGCTGCTCGGCAACCCGGATGACGACACCGCCTTCCTGCGCGTCGTCAATTTTCCGACCCGCGGCATCGGCGCCCGCTCGCTGGAAAACCTGCAGGCCACAGCGCACCAGTGCAACAGCAGCCTGTACAACGCCGCCGCCTCGCTGACCGGCAAGGCCGGCCAGACGGTGGGCGCCTTCATCCGCCTGATCGAAGGTCTGCGCCAGGAAACGCAAAACCTGCCGCTGCCGGAAATGGTCGAGCACATCGTCGAAGCGAGCGGTCTCGCCCAGCATTACCGCACCGAGAAGGAGGGCCAGGAGCGGCTGGAAAACCTCGACGAACTGATCAATGCAGCCGCCACCTTCGTCGACGACGAGGGCGCCATCGGCGATGGTGGCGCCCTCGCTTCCTTCCTCGCCCATGCCTCGCTGGAAGCCGGCGAGCACCAGGCCGGCGAGGGCCAGGAGGCGGTACAGCTGATGTCGGTGCACGCCGCCAAGGGGCTGGAATTTGACGTCGTCTTCATCACCGGGCTCGAACAGGGGCTGTTCCCGCACGAGAACGCGGTCGTTCAGGGTCGCGAGGGGCTGGAGGAAGAACG
>DAOMFF010000107.1:0-5410 GCA_035429665.1 Azonexus sp. | reverse complement strand
TAGGACAGGATGCGCCCGGCGTTGTAGGCAAGGTGCATCGACCAGCGGGCGGGCGCGCCGAGCGACAGCGCCCCGACGATGCCGCCGCACATGCCGACACAGTGGGTGCCGCCGAGCAGGCCGACGAGGAACAGTGCCAGGTAAGCGGAATCAGGCATCTGGAAGAACGGGGGCAGCGCGTGAAGTCACGGCGCAAGGATACGTCACTCCGGCGCCCTTCCCGAATCGCCGCGTCTCAGATCACCTTGGAGTAGCGGGTCCGCTGGCGGTCGGCGCGCAGGTAGCGGTCGAAAACCATGGCGATGATCCTGACCAGCAGGCGCCCCGGCGGGAGAACGGTTATCCACTCACGTTCGACCTTGAGCAGGCCGGCGCGCTCCATCTCCTTGAGATCGTCAAGTTCGGCGGCGAAATACTGGTGGAAATCGATCAGGTGCGCGCTTTCGATCGACTCGAGCGACAACTCGAAGTGGCACATTAGCGCCTGGATGATCGAGCGCCGGAGAATGTCGTCGGCATTCAGCTCGATGCCACGGAACACTGGCAACATCCTGGCGTCGAGACGATCGTAGTACTCGTCGAGGGTCTTGACGTTCTGGCTGTAGGTCGGCCCGACCTTGCTGATCGAGGAAATGCCGAAGGACAGCATGTCGCAGTCGGCGTAGGTCGAATAACCCTGAAAATTCCGGTGCAGGCGCCCCTGGCGCTGGGCGACGGCAAGCTCGTCGTCGGGCTTGGCGAAATGGTCCATGCCGATGAAGACATAGCCGGCCTCGGTCAGCTTGCGGATGGCGAGCGCCAGGATCTGCAGCTTGGTGTCGGCCGACGGCAGGTCCGGTTCGGCGATGCGCCGCTGCGGCTTGAACAGGCTGGGCAGGTGCGCATAGTTGTAGATCGACAGGCGATCGGGGTCCATCGCCAGCACGCGCTCCAGCGTCCGGTTGAAGCCCATCACCGTCTGATGCGGCAGGCCGTAGATCAGGTCGATCGACACCGACTTGAAGCCGTTGGCGCGTGCCGCGCCGATCACGGTGGCGGTCTCTTCCTCACTCTGGACGCGGTTGACCGCAACCTGCACGCGCTCGTCGAAATCCTGGACGCCAACGCTCATCCGGTTGAAACCGAGTTCGCCGAGCAGGGCCACCGTCGCCGTATCGACCTTGCGCGGGTCCACCTCGATCGAATACTCGCCGCCGTCGAGCAGCCTGAAATGCTTGCGCGTCTCGTTCATCAACTGGCGCATTTCATCGTGCGACAGGAAGGTCGGTGTGCCGCCGCCCCAGTGCAACTGGATGACCTCGTGTTCGCCATCGCGTCCTTCCAGGCTCTCGCCCTGCAGCGCGAGTTCCTTGCCGAGATATTTCAGGTACTTGGCGCTGCGCCCGTGATCCTTGGTGATGATCTTGTTGCAGGCGCAGTAGTAGCAGATGGTGTTACAGAAAGGGATGTGGAAGTATAATGAGAGTGGCCGGCCGATGCCTCCGATGGTGCGCTTGCCGAGCCAGAGTGTGGCCGCAGCGGAATCGAAGGCTTCGACGAAGCGATCCGCAGTCGGATAGGACGTGTAGCGCGGGCCGTTTACATCGAAGCGGCGAATGATCTGAGGATCGAAAACGAGGTTTTCAGTTGCGAAATTCATTGAACATGCCGGCAAGGACTGAACGGATTATGTCCGGATGCCAAGCCATCCCGGTTGACGTGGATCAAGCTTGGAGAGGTTGCTGATGCCCCCCGAATCCTCTAACAAGCCCATCTCCCTGACGATCATCAAGACGGCGTGTTCGAATTGCAATCTGCGCGAACTGTGTCTTCCCCTCGGGCTGACCGACGAAGAGTTGCACCGCCTTGACGACCTCGTATCGAACCGCCGCCGCCTGAAGCGTGGTGACCGTCTCTACAGTTTCGGCGCCCCGTTCGACGCGATCTATGCAATCCGCAGCGGCTTCTTCAAGACTGACGTGCTGCTCGAAGACGGGCGTGAGCAGGTCACCGGATTCCAGATGGCCGGCGAACTGCTGGGCCTCGACGGCATCAGCACCGAGCACCACACCTGCAACGCCGTCGCCCTCGAAGACAGCGAGATCTGCGCCATCCCCTTCTCGCGCCTGGAAAGCCTGTCGCGCGAGATTCACACCCTGCAGCACCATTTCCACAAGGTGATGAGCCGCGAGATCGTCCGCGATCACGGGGTCATGATGCTGCTCGGCACGATGCGCGCCGAAGAGCGCCTGGCGGCCTTCCTGCTCAACCTGTCGCAGCGCTTCACCGCGCGCGGCTTCTCGCACGCCGAGTTCTACCTGCGCATGACGCGCGAGGAAATCGGCAGCTACCTCGGCCTCAAGCTGGAAACCGTCTCGCGCACCTTTTCGCGCTTCCAGGAAGACGGCCACATCGCGGTTCAGCAAAAGCATGTCCGCATTCTCGATGTCGCCGGACTCAAGGCGCTGATGAACCACCGGGGCTGACAGCCAAGGGCCGACCGGCGAAGCCTGCAAGTTCTTCATCCCATCTGGCAGACAGCAAAAGGACACGGCTGCGTTCCCTGTAAAGGGCGATGCGCTCCGCAGCCACAATACGCCACGGCCCCATGCCGTTTCAATCCGCGCCCCCCGCTGATTCGAGCAATCACTTGTCCTCCTGAAGAAACACTCGCAAATCGAGGAAGTGCCTGTCGCGGGAACGTTGCTATCCGCGAAGAATCGCCGAGTCTTCGCAACCCTGAATCAAAAAAAGAAGGCCCGGCAGGTTTCCCTGCCGGGCCGGATTCGGTCGTCGCCCGAAGGCGACACCTTATTGTAGCAACGGCTCTCACCCCGGAAAACTACAACGGGAGTATTCTACTCGCTTTGAATAAGAACGAGCAAATATCATGGAGACCCGCTACACCCTTGGGCTGGACATCGGCATCGCCTCGGTCGGCTGGTGCCTGCACGGCGAGAATCGCATCGTCGACCTTGGCGTCCGCGCCTTCGACAAGGCGGAAACCGCCAAGGAAGGCGACCCGCTCAACCTGACCCGCCGCCAGGCTCGCCTCGCCCGCCACCGGCTCGCCCAGCGCGCCTGGCGGCTGAAGAAGTTGGCCCGCGAACTCAAGCGCCACGGCCTCATTGCGGACAAGCGGCTTTTCTGTCCCGAAAATCCGGCTGTGGTTTCGCCTTGGCAACTTCGGGTCGACGGACTCGACCGTTTGCTGGCGCCCGAGGAATTGGCGCGCGTCATCTACCACCTGTGCAAGCATCGCGGCTTTCACTGGATCAGCCGCGCCGAAGAAAAACAGGCGGAAGGTGATGCCAAGAGCGAAGGCGGCAAGGTCAAGCAGGGGCTCGCCGGCACCAAACGCCTGATGGAAGAAAAGGGTTACCGCAGCATCGCGGAAATGGTGCTGGCCGAGTTTCCCGACGCGCAGCGCAACAAGCGCGGCGAATACACCAAGGCACTGTCCCGCGTTCTGCTCGGCGAAGAACTCAAAAAGCTGTTCGCCGAACAACGGCGCCTGGGCAACCCGTTTTCCAACGAATCGCTGGAAGCCGCCATTCTCGGCAGCGGCGACCGCAAGAGCGGCCTTTTCTGGGTGCAGAAGCCACCGCTCTCGGGCGCCGCACTGCTCAAAATGCTCGGCAAATGCACCTTCGAGAAAGGCGAATACCGCGCCCCCAAAGCCAGCTTTACCGCCGAGCGCCACGTCTGGCTTACCCGCCTCAACAACCTGCGCATCGTTTTCGATGGCGAGACCCGGCCGCTCAATGCGCAGGAACGCGCCATTGCCCTGCCACTGCCGTATCAACAGGCAAGCGATCTCACCTACAAGCAACTACACAGCGCCTTGGTCAAAGGTGGGCTGCTTCCAGAGTCCTTCGAGTTCGCCGGGCTGCGCCCGACCAAGGACGGGAAAGACCCCAAGTCGGAAAAACTGATCAAGATCTCGGCCTGGCAGGAGCTACGCACCACGCTCAAGGCCGCCGGGCTGGAAACCGAGTGGGAAGGACTCGCCGGTGCCGCCTGTCGCGGTCAACCGCAAATTTTGGACGAAATTGCCCGTGTGCTCAGCATCTACAAGGACGATGACGAAGCCCGCGCGGAATTGAACAAACTGCCCCTGCCAAACCGGGAGGCAATGGTCGAGGCCCTGCTCGACATCCGCTTCGACAAATTCCACGCCCTGTCACTGAAGGCGCTCTACAACATCGTGCCCCAAATGGAGGCCGGCCTGCGCTACGACGAAGCGTGTGTCGAGGCCGGCTACCACCACAGCCAGTTGCACAAACCCGGCGAGGGCACCTCGCGCACCCTGCCACCGCTCTACGCCGGGCGCGACCCGGACGGTCGCATGCGCTTTGCCGAAGACGAGGACATCCCGCGCAACCCGGTCGTGCTGCGGGCACTGAATCAGGCACGCAAGGTGGTCAACGCCATCGTCCGCCGCTACGGCTCGCCGATGGCAGTCAATATCGAAATGGCGAGAGATTTGTCCCGGCCGCTCGACGAACGCAACAAGATCAGGAAAGAGCAGGAGGAATACCGCACACGTAACGAAAAGGATAAAGCCTTCTTCACCGAGGAATTCGGGCAGCCACCTAAAGGCGGGGAGTTCGAGAAATTCCGTCTGTACCGCGAACAACTCGGAAAATGCGCCTATTCAGTGGAAGCCATCGACCTTGCGCGCCTGCTCGAACCGGGCTATGTCGAGATCGACCACGCCTTGCCCTATTCCCGCAGTTTCGACGACAGCAAGAACAACAAGGTGCTGGTCTTCGCCAAGGAAAACCGCGACAAGGGCAACCTCACGCCCTACGAATACCTCGGCGGCGCCGAAAACAGCAAGCGCTGGCTGCAATTCGTTGCCTTCGTCGAATCAACCAAATCTTATCGTCTCGCTAAGCGCAGCCGCCTGCTGCGCAAGGAATTTGGCACAAAGGAAGCCGAGGAATTCAAGGAGCGCAATCTCAACGACACACGCTACATCTGCAAATTCTTCAAGAACTACGTCGAACGTCACCTGAAACTGGCCGTTGGCAGCGAAGCCAAACGCTGCGTCGTCCTGAGCGGGCAGATGACCGCCTTCCTGCGCGCCCGCTGGGGCATCAACAAGATTCGCAGCGAAAGCGACCGCCACCACGCGCTGGACGCCGCCGTGGTGGCCGCCTGCACACACGGGATGGTCAAACGCCTTGCCGACTACTCGCGCACCAAGGAACTGGCACAGGTTCACACCGGTTATGTGGACACAACGACCGGCGAAATCGTCGACCCGGTGATGTTCCGGCAGATCAAGCAGCACTTTCCTGAGCCATGGCCACACTTCCGCCACGAACTCGAAGCCCGCCTCAAGATTGACTCCCCTGCATTACTACGCGATGCAATGACGCATCTCGGCAGCTATAACGCGTCGGTACTCTAGGAACTTCGGCCT
>DAOMFF010000106.1:2587-5415 GCA_035429665.1 Azonexus sp. | reverse complement strand
GGCGCTTTCCATTGACCTATCGGGTGGCGGCGTTGTCGGGCAATGAAAACCCGTAGCGGTTCAATATCCGGCGCACGTCGGACCCGGCAAAAAATGCGGCAAAGGCAGCGGCCAGCGCCTTGCCTTCGCCGTGCTTGAGGATCACGAAGCCCTGGCGCAATGGCTGGTGCAACTCGTCCGGGATCAGCGTGTAGCTGCCCTTGCCGGCAAATCCCGGGGCCAGCGCCAGCGAGAGCGCGATGATGCCGGCGTCGGCGTTACCGGTCTGCACGAACTGGGCGGTCTGGGCGATATTCTCGCCATGGACCAGACGGCTCTCCACGCTGTTCCAGACGTTCGCCGCCTTGAGCGCCTCGACTGCGCGCATGCCGTAGGGCGCGTGCTTCGGGTTGGCGATGGCAATATGCCGGATTTCCGGGCGCCCGAGGTCGGCCAGCGTCAGCGGCAGGGCGTCGCTGCCCGGGCGCCAGACGACGATGCGGCCGAGCGCGTAGGGCCGGACTTCGGGGCTGGCGAGGCCCGCATTGACAAGTTTCTCGGGAAGCTCGATGTCGGCCGAGAAGAAGAGGTCGAAGGGCGCGCCGTTGCGGATCTGGGCGTAGAACTTTCCCGACGATCCGTAGCTGACGGCGACGCCGGCGCCGGGATGGGCTTTCCTGAAAAGGCTGACGATCTCGTCCATTGCGAAGCGCAGGTCGGCTGCGGCGGCGACGTGGATCTGCTCCGCGCGCAACGGCGCGGCGACGAGCAGGAGAGCGAGGGCGAGGGAGCGAACGAAGGTCATGGCGTGCGCGTCTTATACCACCGGCAGCACAAAGGGCAAAGCCGGCATGCCACTCGCGCAAACCTTGCGAAGGCGGATGATGTGCAGCGGGCGGGACTCGTCACCTCGACGGCTGGCGTCGCCTCGACCGAACCCGTGGCCGCTGCCGAAGTCGGCCTGCATGTCAGAGCCGTACCCGGCGAGCGGCTCCGAGCCGACGTCTTGACGGTGGGGCGAGACCCCCACCGGTGCAGCCGGGACTAAAACCGCATTTGCAGGTGCAGCAGCAGGTAGGCGACGATGACGACCGTCACCAGCGATCCGGCGACCAGCGGGATACCGAACCTGGCGAACGATGCCGAGGTGTAGCCGCCGGGCTGCATGACCATCAGGTTCGACTGGTGGCTGAACGGGTTGATGAAGGTGAACGAGATGCAGGTCCCGATCAGTGCCAGGAGCGTCACCGGGTTGATGCCGAGTTCGTTGGCTATGCCGATCGCCACCGGGGTAAGAATCGACGCGGCTGCGGCATTGGTGACGAGGTTGGTCACGAGCGCCGTCGTTACCGCGAAGACGATGACGACGAGCAGCACGCTACCTCCCGCGAGGTGTCTGATTGCGTCGGCGAGCACCATGGCGAGCCCGCTCTCGACGACGATTGCACCGAGCGCCACCGACCCGACGAGGATGAACAACACGTTCCAGTCGAGCGCCCGCACGGCGGACTTCGGCGTCAGGATGCCGGTGATCACCATGAGCACGGCCCCGGTCAATGAAGCCAGTTCCACCCGAACCAGGCCGAAGGATGCTGAGACAATGACGGCGATCAGGATGGCGAGAGCGAACGCGGTCTTGGCCGGTTGCGGGCTCAGCCCGGCGGCGCGCTCGAACAGCGTAATATCAGGCTGGTCGACGAGCAGTGACTTTCTTGGCGCGGTCACGAAGACGGTTGCGCCCGGGCGCACCTCGGTGTCACGCAGGGGGCTTGTGGTCCGTGCCGCGATGACGCGGATACCTCCGTCGGTCTCGAAATCGCGCACCGTCCCGTTGGCGCTCGAGCCGACGGAAACCCGATAGAGGCGCTGTTCGGCCAGGCCAAAGAGCGGGCTGCCCCACAAGGCGGTCACGCCGCTTTCGGTCGCCGAGAAGATCAGGATGTCGCCGGCCTCGATCGGGGCGGACGGATCAAGGTCGGCATCCCAACGCCGGATCACATCGAGGGCGTATTGCTGCGTCTGATCGATCCCGAAATCCGCGGCCACACGGCCAATCGCCAGCGCCTTTCCGGAGACCGGGATCTCGACCCGCCAGTCCCGGGTCGCCGCTTCCGTCTCCCCGTGACCGCGCAGCATCAGCGGCGCCGTGAAATACACGATCAGCGCGCCGACGATGGCGACCGGCAGTGCCACTGGGGCGAATGACAGCATCGTCATGTCGATGCCCGCTGGCGCGGCGATGCCGGCGATCAGCAGGTTCGAGCTGGTGCCGATCAGGGTTACCGAGCCGGCCAGAGTCGTGATGTGGGCAATGGGCAACAGCAACTCCCGCGCGTTGATGCCGCGGTTCTGCTCCAGTTCCTTGGCAGCCGGAACCAGCATGGCGACGATCGGGGTGGTGTTCATCAGGCCGGACCCGACACCGATGGGCAGCGCGAGGCGGCGCAAGGCATGCTGGGCACTGGTGACGGTAGAGAGCAGCGCCCAGGTGACCCGCGTCACCGCGCCGGTATGGACGATGCCCTTGGCGATGACGAGCATCGCCGCCACGGTGATGATCCCGCCGTTGCTCAATCCCGCGAACAGCGCCGGCACCGGGGCCAACCCGGTGACACCCGCGACGCAGATCGCCGTAGCCAGTGCGAGAACAGCGGGAACTCGCCCCGACGCCATGGCGATGAGGGTTGCGAGCACGACCAAAGCAGCGAGATAGATCACGTGATGACTCCTTTCCGCAGGACTTCAAACAGTCCCTCGATGGCTACAGTTCTTGCCAGCCTTGATTCTTCTTCAACTTTGGGCAGCCAGGTTTGGTTGCCCGCTCCCGGATCTTCCTGACCCGTGCTTGC
>DAOMFF010000106.1:0-2487 GCA_035429665.1 Azonexus sp. | reverse complement strand
TTATCGCGCCACGTGAGGAATTCAGATCAAGTCGATCTGATCCGGGCGAATCTGCCCGATTGTCGTGACGCCTGCAAGCGCCATGGCGACCTCGAGTTCCTTCCTGAAGGTGGCGAGCAGGCCGGCGATGGCTGCCTCGCCCCCGGCAGCCAGCGCCCAGGCCCAGGGACGGCCGATCATCACGCCCCTGGCGCCGAGGGCGACGGCCTTGAAGACGTCCAGCCCGCTGCGCACGCCGCCATCGACATAGACTTCCATGCGCTCACCGACCGCGGCGACGACCTCCGGCAGTTTGGCGATCGAGGAATGGACGCTGTCGAGCTGGCGCCCGCCATGGTTCGAGACGACCAGGCCATCGGCGCCGACTTCGCTGGCGGCGATTGCGTCGTCCACTTCCTGGATGCCCTTGAGGATCAGCTTGCCTTTCCAGATGCCACGCAGCCACTCGATGTCCTTCCATGTCACCGACGTGTCGAACTGGGCGTCGATCCAGGTGCGGTAGGCCTTGAGGTCCGTCGGGTCGGGAACCAGGTCGGCGAGATTGCCGAAGCTGTGCGGCTTGCCGCGTACCCCGATGTCGTATATCCAGCCCGGCCGGGTGCCGATCTGCCAGGCCTTGCCGAGCTTGCCGCGGAGCGAGTTGTCGAGCATGCCGTTGCGGGTGTCACGGTGGCGCATGCCGGCCACCGGCAGGTCGACGGTAAACACCAGCGTCGTGCAGCCGACGCCCATCGCCCGCTCGAGCAGATTCCGGACGGTGACCCGGTCCCGGATCATGTAGAGCTGGAACCAGAAGGGCTTGCTCGCCGCCGCCCGTACTTCGTCGAGTGGGCAGATGCCTACGGTCGACAGCGTAAACGGCACGTTTTTCGCGTTGGCTGCGCGCACCGTCTGCACCTCGCCGCGCCGGGCGTAGAGGCCGGCCATGCCGACAGGCGCGAGGACGACCGGCATGTCCGCCGGCTCGCCGGCGAGCGTCGTCGAGGTGTCGATGTTCGAGACATCCTTCAATACCCGCTGCCTGACGCGGATCTTCTGGAAGTCGCCGACGTTGTTGGCCAGCGTGATCTCGTCGTTGGCGCCGCCTTCGATGTAATCGAACAGGAAGCGCGGCAGACGCTTTTCGGCGAGGCGGCGGTAGTCCAGCGTCGTCGCCGGCAGAATGTTCAGGGTGCGGCCCATCACGACTCCTTCAGAGAATCTTGCCGGGATTGAGAATGCCCCTGGGGTCGAGTGCCGCCTTCAGGGTGCGCATCAGCGCGATCTCGGTTTCGCTGCGACTGACCTTCAGGTAGGCCTTTTTGCCGTGCTCGGCCGATACCGAGCCATCGAAGGCAGCAAGCGGTGAATAGACCAGCGCCTCGATCTTCGGCCGCAACACCATGTTGTCCTGCGTTCTGACCTGGACGATCACGTGCAGGTTGCCATCGCCGAGGTGCCCGAAGATCCACAGCCTGTGTTCGCCGATCGCCCCGGGCAACGCCGTGCGGAGATTGTCGGCGAAGTTCTCCATTTCGCTGATCGGCAGCGAGATGTCGAACACCACCGGCAACCCGCCGCGCATCACCTGTTCGACGTCGTCGCGCAGCGACCAGAAGGCACCACAGTCGGCATCCGATTGCGTAAGGGAAATCCTGGGCAATCGGCGGCTGCCCCTTGGCTGGCGCCGTCGTGACCAGGTGGTAGAAGGAATTCCACATGACCTCGAAGGCCGAGAGCGTGCCTCCCAGGGTGGCCGAGCCGCGCGCGCCGAGGTCGAGGGGGAAGGCCAGATCGAGCCGTTCGACAGCTTCCTGCAGCGCCTGCAGCACGACGCCGGCCTGCACGGTTGCCGTGCGCCGTAGCCGGTCGATGTTCTCGATGGCGCGCATGCACTCGAGCGACAGGATGATTTCATTCGGTTTGGTGTCGCCGCCATGCACCAGGTCGGTCAGGCCGCCGTGCGTCACGACGCCGACGTTGTTCGCGAAACACCAGCGCAAGACCTGCGAAACTTCATCGGTGTTCGCCGGGCGCACCAGCGCGGCGGCCTTGGGGTTGTCCGGGCGCAGGTAGCCGGCGGAGCGGGTGGTGACGTCAGCCGCGTCGAGGACGGCGGTCTCGCCGACGATTTGCCGCAACGACTCGGTCAGGTTCATGGCGATCTCCGTCAAATCATCGCTTCGATCAGGCGCGGGCCCTTGTTCCTCATCGCCGATTCGTACTGCGCCGCGAACTCATCGGCAGTCGTCGCGCGACTGGCCTCGACCCCCAGGCCGGTGGCGATCTGCGTCCAGTTCATTTCCGGGTTGTGCAGATCGAGCATCGACAAGGCCTTGGCGCCGGCGCTGCCGATGCCGACCCGTTGCAACTCGATGTTCAGGATCGCATACGAGCGGTTGGCGTAGATCACGGTTGTCACGTCGAGTTGCTCGCGCGCCATGGTCCACAAAGCCTGCATGGTGTAGGCCGCGCCGCCATCGCCGTGCGGGCAGATCACCTTGCGCC
>DAOMFF010000105.1:0-5425 GCA_035429665.1 Azonexus sp. | reverse complement strand
TGGTCAACAAGCTGACGCTCGACGCGACCTGCCCGATTTCCAAGGAAACCGACTACAAGAAGTGCGCGGTCAAGGTCGTTCGCGCCTGATTGCCGCAAGCGTCACGATGAAACGCGGCCGGAAGGACATCCGGCCGTTAATTGGAGGGTAACAACATGAGATTCATCCCTGCTCTAGGCCTGGCGGCTGCGCTGCTCCTGTCGGGAGTGAGCGGCGCCGGTGCGCAGCAGAAACTGGAGTCGTTGCGTGGGGACGTGCCGATCGAGCAACTGTCGAAGAACGACAATATGTTTCGTCCGGAAAGAGACCAGGAGCTAATCCCGCGCAACTTTCAGAAGCAGCCGCCGCTGATTCCGCACAGCATCAAGGGCTACAACATCACGCAGAACTTCAACAAGTGCATGGACTGCCACTCGAAGGAGCGCGCCGAGGAGACCGGGGCGACCCTGGTGGCCAAGTCGCATTACCTTGACCGCGAAGACAAGAAGCACCCCAACATTTCGCCGCGCCGCTATTTTTGCCTGCAGTGCCACGTGCCACAGTTCGACGCCAAGCCGCTGGTCGAAAATACCTATAAGCCGGCTGCCAAGAGGGGGGAATGATGAGTCTCGAAAAATTGATGCCCGCCTGGGTCAAGCGTGTTGGCGTGGCGACGGTGCTCCTGTTGTTTGTTGCCGGCATCGTCTTCTGGGGTGGCTTCAACTGGGCGCTCGAGGAGACCAACAAGGAGGCGTTCTGCATTTCCTGTCATGAAATGAAGGAAAACGTCTTCAAGGAATACCAGAACACGGTGCACTACACGAACCGTACCGGTGTCCGAGCGACCTGCCCCGATTGCCACGTGCCCAAGGAGTGGGGGCCGAAGATGGTGCGCAAGATACAGGCGTCCAACGAAGTCTTCCACAAGATCCTCGGCTCCATTGATACACCGGAGAAGTTCAACGCCAAGCGCCCCATACTGGCGCAGCACGAGTGGGACCGGATGAAGGCTAACGACTCCCAGGAGTGTCGCAACTGCCACCGTTACGACTACATGGATTTCACCGAACAAGGTAACCGTGCCGCCAAGATGCACCCGAAGGCCTTTGCCGCAGGCAAGACCTGCATCGACTGCCACAAGGGCATCGCCCACCAGTTGCCGCCTATCGACCAGCATATCGGCGAGCGCAACGAAGGGATGCTGTCCATGTCGAGTGGCAATACGCCGGACGAGAAGAAGTAGGCTTTTCTCTTGCGCACGCGGACCCCGGTCGAGGCCGGGGTCTTTTTTTGCCGGTCCGGTTGGCCGTCGTAAAGCGCCGTATTTCTGGGCGATGCGGTGAAATATCCAGGTCACCATCGACGCCCGGCCAGGAAATGTGCTACTTTCGGATTGTTGCCGTGTGCACGGCCAGTTTCCTCAACCTTGGCAGTTTACAGGAGGCGCCCAGATGAATAAGACCGAGTTGGTCGAAGTTGCTGCAAGAGAAGCTGGTATCACCAAGGTGGCTGCCGAAAAGGCACTGTCGGCCATCATCGAGGCTGTCGTCAGTACGGTGGCGAGCGGCGAGTCGGTTACGCTGGTCGGCTTCGGCACCTTCAAGTCCGCCAGTCGCGCCGAGCGCATCGGCAAGAATCCCAAGACCGGTGCCACCCTGAAGATCGCGGCGACCACGGTGCCCAGGTTTACTGCCGGCACCGCGTTCAAGGCTGCGGTCGCCCCCAAGAAACCCGCGAAGAAGAAATAAGCGGGCCTTACCAATGCGAGATTCGCCCCGGCGGATTCCGCTTCCCGGCTTTCAATGAACGATCAAACCCCAGAAAACCCCCCTGTTGTCCCGCCCCCGGCGCCGCCGCCGAACGATAACCGTCGTCGCTTGCGCGAGTTGCTGGCAATTTCCGAACGGGACAGAACGGACGAGCAGTGGGATGAAATCATCGAGCTGGAAATTCAGCTCGCGCCCGGCAACCGCGCCTCAGCGTCCGACCCTGGCAGTGGTCAGAACCTTGGCGGTGGCCAGAACAAGCCGTCCGGCCAGCCGAAGAAGCACCGTCCCCGCACGAGCAGCAATAACCGCCGGCCACGGCCCAACAAACCGACGGGCAACCCGGTCTGATTCCCCTGCCGTTTTGATTGAAGCGGCATATCACCGTCATGCAGCAGTTTGATCTGATCATCGTCGGGGGTGGACTCGCCGGCGCCAGCCTTGCCATTGCCCTGCGCGACACGCCCATGCGCGTCGCACTGATCGAATACCAGGCACCGACGCGCCCGGAGGTCTGGGACGCCCGCGTTTATGCCATCAGTCCGGCAAACGCGGCCTTTCTCAAGCGGATCGGCGCCTGGAAGCATCTCGATGCCGAGCGAATTTCACCGATTCATGGCATGGATGTGCGTGGGGACGCCGGGGGCCGGCTGGCATTCTCTGCCTACGAGGCTGGGGTGCCGGAACTCGGGTGGATACTCGAGTCCTCGCTGATGGCCTGCGAGTTCTGGGAGAGCGCCAAGCGGCAGAGCAATCTCACCCTGCTTTGTCCGTCGCGTCCAAAGAGTCTGGACTTCGCTGCCGATGGTGCCCGGCTCGAACTGGTCGATGGCTCGATCCTGGCGGCCCGTCTCGTGGTCGGCGCCGATGGTCGGGATTCCTGGGTACGCCGGACGGCGGGTCTGTCCACGGTCAATACCCCTTACGGCGAAAAGGGCGTGGTCGCCAACCTGGAGACGGAAAGGCCGCATCGCAATACAGCGCGGCAATGGTTCCGCGACGATGGCGTACTCGCCTATCTGCCTCTCCCCGGGAACCGCATCTCGATTGTCTGGTCGACTCCGGATGAAAACGCGGATCAACTTTGTACCCTGCCTCCCGACCTCTTCTGTCAGCGCGTGGCTGCGGCGGGGTGTGATTGCCTCGGCAGGCTGCAGATGGTGACCGCTCCGGTTGCCTTCCCGTTGCAGTTGATGCGCGTTCCGCAAACTGTTGCGCCGCGCTTGGCGCTGGTCGGCGATGCGGCGCACGGCATCCATCCCCTCTCCGGGCATGGCATCAACCTCGGTTTTCAGGATGCCAGCGAACTTGCGACCCTGCTGGCCGGCGCCCAGCCATGGCAGGACATCGGCGATGAGCGTTTCCTGCAGCGTTATCAGCGTGCCCGCCGCGAAGAGACGGCGCTAATGCAGACGACGACCGACAGCCTGCGCCGCCTGTTCCACGATGTGCAGCCCGGATTGCGCGGCCTGCGTAACCTCGGCCTGAACCTTGCCAACGGATTGCCATTTGTCAAAAATGCCCTGGTGCGCTATGCGCTGGGGGCCTTCTAGGAGAATTGAATGCTGAAGAAACTCTTGCCGCTCGCGCTTGCCTCTTTGTTCGTCGCGACAGTAAACGCTGACGAGGCCGACATCAAGAAGGCAATGGAGGCCAAGCTTGGTGCCAAGGTCGAGAGCGTGACCAAGTCGGGTTATCTTGGTCTCTATGAAGTCTATTCCGAGGGCAACATTCTCTATACCGACGACAAGATGACGGCATTCATCGCTGGTGGCCAGTTGATCGATGGCAAGACGATGAAGAACGTCACCGAGGAGCGCATGCGCAAGCTGACCGCGATAAAGTTTTCCGAACTGCCGCTGGACCGGGCCATCAAACAGGTGCGTGGCGATGGCAAGCGTGTCCTGGCAACCTTCGAGGATCCCAACTGCGGTTATTGCAAGCGTTTGGCCAAGGATTTGCTGAAGCTTGACAATGTGACGATCTACACCTTCCTCTACCCGATCCTGTCCGAGGACTCGATCAGGAAATCGAAGCAGATCTGGTGTTCCGTTGATCGCGCCAAGGCATGGAACGACTGGATGGTCGAAGGGCGTGCGCCGTCCGGCAAGGACGATTGCGATACCGCGGCAATCACCAAGAATCAGGAGTACGGGCGTCGTCTGGGCATCAGCGGCACGCCGACGATGTTCTTCGCCGATGGCGAGCGTGTCCCGGGTGCCATGCCGCTGGCGAAGATCGAGCAGAAGCTCGGCCAGTTGAAGTAAGGCTCCCTTTCATCCGCCCGGCCCCGAGGATCCCCGGGGTCGCCCGGCTCCCCGGCCTGCGCGGGGGCGGGCCGGCTTGAGCAATATTGGGATCGCTGCAGGTCGACGTCCTGACCCTGCTCGATGGCCCAAGGCGCCTGGGCAACGGCCCCTCATGCCTCCATGCGTATGAGCTGCGGTCGACTCGCAACCTCGCTCAAAATCCATTTCTGCTTCAGTTGCGACCGCATGGCATCGTCCGCCAGGGGCGAGGCCGCCAAACTCTTTACAAATCACGTTAAGAATTGATATTCAGCCTTTGATTTTTATGGATATTTTTTTAATCATACTGGACAAGGCTCGCCTAAGTCATTGTTGCAAATGAAGAAATCGAAATTTCGCTCTTGACTGAGGTCCGTTCATGTCCTAAAGTGGGAAAATGTGTGAAAAAGTGGGAAATGAGGGGGCGAAATCGGAATGTTCGAGGGGGCAGCGGCACTCAGTCTGGATGCGAAGGGGCGGCTTGCCATACCGGCAAGGCATCGCGAAACCCTGCTCGCCGCCGGCGAGGGCTCCCTGGTCCTGACGGCGCACCCGCACCACTGTCTCCTCCTTTATCCGGCGCCGGCCTGGCAGCCGATTCGCGACCAGTTCCTCAAGGTCTCCAGCCTCGATCCGCGGACGGCTTCGATCAAGCGTGTGCTGGTCGGCAATGCGCGTACCGAAGAACTCGATTCCGCCGGGCGCCTCCTTGTCGCCCCCGAATTGCGCGAGTACGCCCAGTTCGAGAAGACCGTCTACCTGGTCGGCATGGGCGCGCATTTCGAGATCTGGAGCGAGGTCGGCTGGAAACGACAGAACGAACTGGCGGCGGAAGCGCTTGCGGGTGACTTGCCGCCCGGTCTTGATGAGCTGGTGCTGTGACGCGCAGTGCAGCCCATGTGACGGTGCTGCTTGAAGAGGCGGTAGAGGCGCTGGCGGTAAAAGCTGAAGGTGTCTACCTCGATGCCACCTTCGGGCGCGGTGGCCATAGCCGGCGCATCCTCGAGCGACTGAACGAAAAGGGCCGCCTGCTGGCGGTCGACCGCGATCCGATGGCGATTGCTGCCGGGCAAGCCATCAACGATCCACGGTTTCACCTGGCGCATCGCGCCTTCGGCGAGATTGCCGAGGCGGCGCACGACGCTGGTGTTGCGAACGTCGATGGCGTGCTGTTCGACATCGGCGTGTCGTCGCCGCAGATCGACGAGGGGGAGCGTGGGTTCAGCTTCCGCCACGATGCGCCGCTCGACATGCGCATGGACACGACGCGGGGCGAGACGGCGGCCGAATGGCTGGCGCGGGCGGAAACGAGGGAAATTACGGAGGTCATCAGGAACTATGGCGAAGAACGGTTTGCTTTCCAGATTGCAAAGAAGGTTGTGGCTGCTCGGC
>DAOMFF010000104.1:0-5453 GCA_035429665.1 Azonexus sp. | reverse complement strand
GCGTTGGCGGCGGAAGCGGCGGAGGACAGGCCGCGGGCTTCGATGATGGCGGCGCCGCGCTTGCCGACGGTCGGCAGGAAGACGTCGTTGTTCCAGGCAGCGTCGTTGATCAGCGACTTGACGCTGTCGCCATTGGAGGTCACGAAGCGGTAGTCGGCGTACATCGACGGGGAGTGGTTGCCCCAGACGACAAGTTGTTTGAGCGAGGAAACCGGCCTGCCGGATTTCTGGGCCAACTGGGTCAGAGCGCGGTTGTGATCAAGGCGCAGCATGCCGTGATAGTTGCTCGGGTTGGTGCGACCAACCTTGCTGGCGGCGGACCCGGCGATCAGGGCGTTGGTGTTGCACGGGTTGCCGACTACCAGAACCTTGACGTCTTCGCTGGCGTTTTCGGCGATCGCTTTGCCCTGGACGGTGAAGATCGCGCCATTGGCGGTCAGCAGGTCGGCACGCTCCATGCCCGGGCCGCGTGGACGGGCGCCGACCAGCAGGCAGACGTCGGCGTCCTTGAAAGCGACGTTCGGGTCGTCGGTGGCAAACATGCCGGCGAGTAGCGGAAAGGCGCAGTCGTCGAGCTCCATCATGACGCCTTGGGCGGCCTTCTGGGCCTGCGGCAGGTCGAGCAACTGCAGGATGACCGGCTGGTCCTTGCCGAGCATCTCGCCTGAGGCAATGCGGAACAGCAGGCTATAACCGATCTGGCCGGCGGCGCCGGTAACAGCAACGCGCATGGGGGCTTTGGACATGTATCGCTCCTGATTGAAACTGCTTGGTTGAAATTGTTCGGATCTGCCCGGCTGCCTGCGTCGAACTGTTTCCTTAATGAGCAGGCACGGCGGAAAAAAGATGTTAGAAGCTAAGCACGGGACTGTCAAATCAACATGTGTCTTATATAAGACAACTATTCGTGGACGATGCGCGTGAAATGTGCTGAAATTTCTTGCCATGAATCGCGACCCGTCCGGCTCTTCCTTTCGCATCGCCGCACCGACTTTTAGTCCGCTTTACAGGCAGATCAAGGATTTCATGATCCGTAGCCTGGAGGCCGGCGAGTGGAGTCCGGGCGATGCCATTCCGAGCGAAGGCGAACTGGCGGCACGCTTCAACGTGAGTCAGGGAACGGTGCGCAAGGCGATTGACGAAATGGCGTCGGAGAATCTGCTGATCCGTCGTCAGGGGAAGGGAACCTTCGTCGCCAGCCACGATGATCCGCGTTCCTTTTACCGTTTTCTGCGGCTCGTTCCGGACGACGGCATGCCTGCGCATGCGGTCAGCGTGCCGTTGTCATGCTCGACCAGGGAGGCCGGTTGCGAGGCAGCGACGGCGCTGGGGATAGCGGTCGGCGAGCCGGTCATTTATGTGGAGCGCCTGTTGCGCTTCAACGGCGAAACGGTGGTCTTCGATCAGATCCATCTGGTCACCGATCTGTTCGCCGGTCTGACGCTCGAGAGTCTCAGCGGAGGTGATCGCTCGCTCTACAGTCTGTTCGAAAACGATTACGGCGTGCGCATGATCCATGCCGAGGAACACCTCCGGGCGGTGGCTGCTGATCCTTACAGCGCCGGACTCCTCGGCGTACAATCCGGGGCGCCGTTGTTGCTGGTCGAACGGACCGCCTACACCTACGGCAACAAGCCGGTCGAATGGCGGCGCGGGCTCTATTGCACCAACAGGCACTACTATCGCAATGATCTTGGCTGACCCGGATTGCCGCCGGTTTCAATGGCGCAAGTTGCGCTGATTGCCACGATTGGCCACATTTTGAATGTATAATTAGAACTCTTTTCGAACCACGTAATAGCGGAAAAACCGCAACTTTTCGCGAGGGATGACGTTCATGGCAGAAACGACCATCAAGAAACGTCCAAAGAACTTGGACTTGACCACGATCCAGTTGCCGCTAGCGGGCAAGGTGTCGATCCTCCACCGCGTCAGCGGTGCCGGAATGTTCATCTGCTTCCCGCTGCTGCTCTGGCTTTTTTCCGCCAGTCTGAGTTCGCCCGAGAGCTTTGCCACCTTTAAGTCCTTCGCCGACATGCTGCCGGTGAAAGTGGTTCTGGCCGGCCTGCTGTGGGCGTTCATTCATCACTTCTGTGCCGGCATCCGCTTCCTGCTTCTCGACCTCCATATCGGCATCGAGAAGGAGGAGGCCCGCAAGTCGGCTATCGCGGTTCTTGCTGTCAGCATTCCGCTGACGCTGATCCTGTGGGGGGTTCTGCTGTGATCAACCGTACTGTTGTTGGAGCCCACTATGGCCTCAAGGACTGGATTGCCCAGCGCGCGACGGCCGTCATTATGGCAGTCTATTCGGTCCTGATCGCGCTGGTTCTGCTGGTTGTCCGCCCCGGCACTTTCGATGCGTGGCAGGGTATTTTCGCCAATGGCCCGATCAAGTTCCTGACCTTTCTCTTCCTCGTCAGCCTCTTCTACCACGCCTGGATCGGCGTGCGTGACATCTGGATGGATTACGTCAAGCCGACCGGTCTGCGTCTGACACTGCATGTTTTGACCGCGACCGTGCTGGTGGGCTACACGGCATGGGCTGCTGCGATTCTCTGGAGGCTGTAAGCGTGAGTATTCCTGTTCTCAAGTTCGATGCGGTGATCGTCGGTGCCGGTGGGGCCGGCCTGCGTTCCGCGATTCAATTGTCGGAAGCCGGAATGAAGACGGCCGTGCTGTCCAAGGTTTTCCCGACCCGCTCGCATACCGTTGCCGCCCAGGGAGGCGTCGCCGCTTCGCTCGGCAACTCCGAGGAGGATCATTGGCACTGGCACATGTACGACACCGTCAAGGGTTCCGATTGGCTCGGCGACCAGGACGCGATCGAGTTCATGTGCAAGAAGGCCAACGAGGTGGTGGTCGAGCTCGAACACTACGGCATGCCGTTCGACCGCACCGACAACGGCAAGATCTACCAGCGCCCGTTCGGCGGCCACATGTCCAACTTCGGCGAAAAGCCGGTGCGTCGTTCCTGTGCCGCCGCGGACCGTACGGGTCACGCCATGCTGCACGCGATGTACCAGCGCAACGTCAAGGCCAACACCCAATTCTTCGTCGAGTGGATGGCGCTCGACCTGATCCGCGATAGCGAAGGCCATGTCCTCGGGGTAACTGCCATGGAGATGGAAACGGGCCAGATCGTGATCTTTCATGCACGTGCCACCATTTTCGCCACCGGGGGCGCCGGCCGCATCTATTACTCGTCGACCAACGCCTTCATCAATACCGGCGATGGCCTGGGAATGGCTGCGCGTGCCGGCATCCCGCTCGAAGACATGGAATTCTGGCAGTTCCACCCGACCGGCGTCGCGGGCGCCGGCGTGCTGATTACCGAAGGCGTGCGCGGCGAAGGTGGCATCCTGCGCAACAGCAGCAAGGAGCGCTTCATGGAGCGCTATGCGCCGAACGCCAAGGATCTGGCGTCGCGCGACGTGGTTTCGCGCGCGATGGCGACCGAAATCAAGGAAGGTCGCGGCTGCGGCGTGAACAAGGATTATGTGCTGCTCGACGTGACCCACCTCGACCCGGCGACCATCATGAAGCGCCTGCCCGGCATCCGCGAAATCGGCATCCAGTTCGCCGGCGTCGACTGCATCAAGGAGCCGCTGCCGGTCGTGCCGACCTGTCACTATCAGATGGGTGGTATTCCAACGCATTACTCGGGTCGCGTCGTCATGCCGCAGGGCAGCGATCTTGCAGCCATCGTTCCCGGTTTTTATGCTGGTGGCGAATGTGCCTGCGCCTCCGTGCATGGTGCCAACCGTCTTGGCACCAACTCGCTGCTTGACCTGCTGGTCTTCGGCAAGTCGGCCGGTGACTCTGCCGTCGAGGACCTCAACGGCGGTCGTGTTCACCGCGATCTGCCGAAAGATGTCGCCGACCGGACATTGGCACGGGTCAGTTCCCTGGATGGCCGCAAGGGCGGCGCCAGCGTCAACGAGACGCGTCTCGCCATGCAGCGGACCATGCAGGATCATGCGGGCGTGTTCCGTTTCGGCGACATGCTCAAGCAAGGCGTCGAGAAGATTCTTGAGGTCGAGAAGGCCGCCCGCAACCTGGAGATCAAGGACAAGTCCCAGGTCTGGAACACGGCGCGAGTCGAGGCGCTCGAGATGGAGAACCTGATCGAGGTGGCCAAGGCGACGATGATCTCTGCCGAAGCGCGCAAGGAGTCACGTGGCGCGCACGTTCGTGACGATGCGCCGGATACGGCCGAGTTCCCGAACGGCCGTAACGATGCCCAGTGGCTCAAGCACACGCTGTTCTTCCCGCAGGAAGGCAACCGGATCCGCTACAAGCCGGTCAATATGCAACCCCTGTCCGTCGAAGCCATTGCGCTCAAGACGCGCTCGTACTAATTGGAGTTCAGAATGAGCAAACGCACGGTTCAATTCAGCATCTATCGTTACGATCCGGACAAGGACGACGCGCCTTACATGCAGGACATCTCGGTTGACCTCGAGCCGACCGACCGCAAGTTGCTGGATGCGCTGACCAAACTCAAGGCCAAGGACGACGCCATTTCCTATCGCCGCTCGTGCCGCGAAGGGATTTGCGGCTCCGACGCGATGAACATCAACGGCAAGAACGGGCTGGCCTGCCTGACCGATATCGACGAGCTCAAGCAGCCCGTCGTGCTGCGTCCGTTGCCCGGCCTGCCGGTCATTCGCGATCTGATCGTCGACATGACGCAGTTCTTCAAGCAGTACCATTCGATCAAGCCTTACCTGATCAACAACGATCCGCCGCCCGAGCGTGAGCGTCTGCAGTCGCCCGAGGATCGCGAGGAACTCAACGGCCTGTACGAGTGTATCCTGTGCGCCTGCTGCTCGACGTCCTGCCCCTCATTCTGGTGGAACCCGGACAAATTCGTCGGGCCGGCCGGCCTGCTGGCCGCCTACCGCTTCCTCGCCGACACGCGTGACCAGGCGACCAGCGAGCGTCTCGACAACCTTGAGGATCCCTACCGCTTGTTCCGTTGCCATACCATCATGAATTGTGTCGATGTCTGCCCGAAGGGCCTGAACCCGACTAAGGCCATCGGCAAGATCAAGGATATGATGGTCCGCCGCGCTGTCTGATGGAGCGAAAGGACTACGAACGTCTGCGCTGGCGCTGCATTCGCCGTGGTCTGCTCGAGGTCGATATCGCACTGACGCGCTTTCTCGATGAGCAATTCAGGGAACTGAGCGAAGAGCAGCAAGAGGCGTTTGTCGAACTTGCAGACATGGAGGACCATGACCTCTGGCACCTGATCAGCGGGCAGTCGGAATGCGCCGATCCCCGGTTGGTGCCGATTGTGGCCTTGTTGCGTAAGAGTTAAGTAAGGTTGGCATTCTAATCTCGCAATGTTGACCGTTTTTTGCAGTGAAGTGATAACCAAAACCTGTTGAGGGATGACACCATGACCACCGCACGCAAGGCAACTTTGACGATTGACGGGATGGCGCCCG
>DAOMFF010000103.1:0-5493 GCA_035429665.1 Azonexus sp. | reverse complement strand
ACCTGCCCGTCGCCGCCCATGGCGACGGAACTGCCGCGGCGCACCGACAGGATTGTCGTGCCGTGATATTGCTCCATGTTTCTTCCTGATCTTAGGACTTGGGGACGATGATGCGGGCGAACTTGTTGAGGCCGACCACGGCCATCAGTTCCGCCACCAGATGATTCGGGCTGCGGATGATCACTTCCTTGCCGATGGCCTTGAAGGGCGACAGGCGATTGACCAGTTGCCCGGCGGAGAAGAAGTCGAGCCGCCGTACGCCCGAGAAGTCGAGAACGACATGTTCCTGAAGGTTGAGGACGGCGATCAGGTCGTCGAAGCGGCTGTTCCTGATCTCGCCGCTCAGGTAATGCGCATTGTCCGTGCGCTTGGCCGGCTTTGCCACTGGGAGGGTCGGTGCCGGAACGGCTTCCCACGACGGTGGCGAACGTTCGAAGGTGACGGCAAAGTCGATGGCGCACTGCTCGAAGTCGTCCTGCGTCCCATAGCGCTGCAGCAACTCCAGCAACAGCAGCCAGGTCCGGGCATTCCGGGCGTCGCCCGGAGTCAGGCGACCGCGCAGGCGCGGCATGATGCCCTCGACCTGATCGAGGACGATCACCGCACCCTGGCGGCGGGCACTCATCAGCAGGTCGGCCAGGCGGCCGGCAAATTCATCGTCGCAGCCAAGCAGCCGGCTGCAATCCACCCGCAGCGGCCGCTTGTCCCTGAGCGCATTGGTTAAGGGCGTCAGCGCGTTGATGTCGTCCGCAGTCAGCAAACCCTGCAGCTCGCAAACCGTTACGGCGGGTCCGGCCGCAGCCACCTTGGGCACCGTCTGAGGCTCGGCCCAGGCCGGGGGCGACATCTCACAGGCGTCGACAAAATCCGCGGCCAGCTTGTCGAAAGCATCGCGATCACCGCTCAGCAACAGGAAATCGAACAGCATCTGCCACAGCCGCAGGCCCTCCGTGCCGGGATAAGCCCCGAGCAGCGACTCCAGCAGGGGACGGACGACAGCGTCCTGGCCATTGGCATACAACACGGCGACCTGCTCGACATCGGCCTGGATCGAGTCGGCACCATGGTCGACATTGATCCCCATGACGCTCGAATCGGTGAATTCGCGTTCGAATTCCGAAAGTATGAGATCCATCTCGGCCTTTGTTTTCGGGACCCCCGGCTTCGCGGCCGGCTGCTTCGCCCCGGAAACGGACTGGGCTCCGGGCGTAAATTCAAGATCGGGCAGCGACTCCGGGGCCCTCGCGACCTCTTCCGGCGCTCCCGGCGGTGCGGACTGCCCCGCGGTCGGTGCAAAAGCCGGCTTCGGGCGCATGATCTCGCCCTGCGGTACCTTCTGACCCTTCTTCTTGAATAGCGAAAAGACCATACTCACCTCGAATGCAGAACCCGTCTTTTAGCACGCCACAACGCGTCATGCAATGATCAGGCCCACAGCGATGAGCAGCAGTGCCAGAACCGGCCCGAAAGGCTGGTCCAGCCAGAGGGCGAGCAGGAAGGCCACAATGTACCCGCCCTGACCGATCAGCGCCACCAGAACGAGTCCGCCACGCCAGCTTCGGGCCCGCCGGAAGGCGATCCACGCCGGCACGAAGACCAGCGCGAAGGCGTCCATGACGCCCATGGCCATCGTCGCCAGCGCGAGCGTCAACTCCGCGACCAGGTCGAAGCCGAAGACCACGGGCCAGGCGCGCAGACGGCGTGCACTGAAATAGCCGGTCGAGGTTGCGGATTGGCGGCGAGATCGACGTCGGTGGCCACCTGTGCGCCGCACAAGGCGGCAAACAGCGCAGCCATGGCAAATGCCTTGTGCAAACATGGAATTCTCCTGAAAACGCAAGAAACGCGACCGGCGCTCAGGCTGTTGCGGTCGACAGATGAAAAGGAGGCGTTTTCAGCGAGTTGTCTAGCAGCCTGTCGGACATTCGTATGAATTGAGAGAATCTGATGGACGAAACGACGCAAAGACAGGCATGGCCTTTCACCCGATAGACAGAGATACGGATTACCTGCTACCGTCATCGGTACAGGAGTGGCTGCCGGACGCTCACCTGGCGAGGTACGTGGTGGATGTAGTGGAAGGACTGGATCTTTCTGACCTGGAGCGTGCCTACGCTGGACGTGGCAGCGACGCCTACCATCCGGCGACGCTGTTGTCCTTGCTGATCTACGGGTACGCGACGGGGACGTTCTCCAGCCGCAAGATTGAGCGTGCCACCTACGACTCTCTTACATCGCTTGCAATCGCCATCCAGACCACGACACCCTGGCCACCTTCCGGAAACGATTCGGCAAGGAGTTCAGCGACGCCTTTGTCCAAGTGCTGCAAGTGGCCTGGGAGAACCGACTCTCGACGTTTGGCACGGTCAGTTTGGACGGCTCGAAGATTCACGCCAATGCCAGCCGGCATAGCGCGCTGTCGCACGGACACATCGAGAAGATCGAAGCCTAACTCAAGGCGGAAGTCCAGGAGATGCTGGAACTGGCGGAAGCGGCAGATCAGACCTCCGTACCTGATGGCGTGAGCCTGCCCGAGGAGATCGAACGACGGGAAGATCGTCTGGCCGCCATAGCGGCGGCCAAGGCGAAGATCGAGGCGCGGGCAAGGGAACGCTACGAGCGGGAGAAGGCCGGGTACGACGCGAAGATGGCGGCACGCGTCGCCAAGGAAGCCCAGACGGGCAAGAAGCCCGGTGGGAAAGAACCCAAGGCACCCGATCCGACGCCGCGTGCCGAGGATCAGGTGAATCTGACCGATGACGAATCACGCATCATGAAGGTGGCGGGCGGCGGCTTTGAGCAGTGCTACAACGCCCAGGACGTGGTGGATACCGAATCGATGCTGGTGATGGTGGCGCAAGTGACGGACGCCGCCAACGACAAGGAACAGGTTGCGCCGATGGTGGAGGAGATTCAGGCGTTGCCGGCTGGACTGAACCAACCGGCGAACATACTGATCGACAGTGGCTACTTCAGCGAGAAGAACGTCACCCTCTGTGAGGCCGCCCAGATTACCCCGTTGATCGCGGTCGGTCGCGAGGGACATCATCTACAATGGCGGGAGCGCTTTACCGAGCCGGGGCCGCTGGCGGCGGAGGCCACCCCGGCGGAGAAGATGAAGCACACGCTCAAGACCAAGGCTGGACGTGCGCTCTACGCGCTGCGCAAGCAGACCGTGGAACCGGTCTTCGGCATCATCAAGTCGCTAATGGGTTTCCGCCAGTTCTCAATGCGCGGATTGGCGAGTGTCCAGAACAAATGGACGCTGGTTTGCCTCGCGTGGAATTTGAAACGCATGGCCGTATTGCGTCCGCAGTAACAGAAAACAGAGGAATTCGTGCGTCCAACACCAAAATTCGCCAGTTTTAAGCCGTTCCGCCCAGGTTCCAGTGACTGCGCCGGATCAAGTCCGACAGGCTGCTAGGCCCCGCTGCGGTGCGGCTGGAGGCGGAAAAGCACCGCGCTCGTGCGCACACAGCGTTTCGGAGACAACCGGGAACAACGGCGGGTGGCAAGGCAGCCAGCGACAGCAGAGTCATGCCGAGATCGTGCGTGGCGAGGAACAACTCGCAGGCGTGGCCCGCACCCTGCTGCATTGTCCACCGCTTGGCCGAAGGCATGCGCCCCCAGCGGCCAGTTGGGCGAACGGCGGAACCGCCCTGACCATCACTCCGGCGGAACGCCCGCCGCAGCTTGCGGCGCCACGGCATCTAAAGCTTGTAGATCCAGCTCGCGATCACGAAGTAGTTGAGGACCCCGAGAATGTCGATGGCGGTGGTGACGAACGGACCGGTGGCGACCGCCGGATCGACTTTCAGGCGCTGGAAGATCATCGGCAGAAGCACTGCCAGCAGGGCCGCGCCGGTCATGTTGCCGAGTATGGTCAGACCGACGACCTGGCCAAGCTGGAGGCTGTTGTGCATGAAATAGCCGTAAAGCGCGAGGATCACTCCGTAGAACCCCCCCAGCACGAGACCGACGCGCAACTCCTTGAACACCAGCGGCACCGTATCCCTGACATCGATCGCGCCGGTCGCCAGACCGCGTACGGCAACAGTGGCGGACTGCACGCCGACGTTGCCGGCCATGCCCATGATCACCGGCAGGAACGCGCTGAGCACCAGCACCTGGCCCAGTATTTCCTCGTATTGTCCGATCACCGCCGTCGCCGCCAGGCCGCCGATGAACGCGGCCAGCAACCAGGGCAGGCGGATCCCGGCGATCTTGAACGCCGAGTGGGTCAGCGTCTCCGACTCGCTGGTACCCGCCATTTTCAGCATGTCCCGCGTCGTCTCTTCCTCGATGACGTCGATCACGTCATCGACCGTGACCATGCCGACCAGGACATTGTCCGCATCGACCACGGGGATGGCGAGCAGGCGATACTTGTCGACCAGCAGGGCGACGGTGGTCTGGTCGGCATCGGTCGTCACCTTCATCACGCGCCGGTTCATGATATTGTGGAGCACCGTGCTGGGCCGCGACAGCAGCAGTTGCCGCAGCGAGACGACACCCACCAGCCGGCCGTCCTCGTCGGTCAGGTAGAGATAGAAGACCATCTCGACGGCTTCGCGGCTGCGAATGTTCTCGATTGCCTGCTCGACGGTGAGGCTGTGCGGCAGCGAGAAGATATCGGTGGTCATGATGCCGCCGGCGCTGTCCGGGTCGTACTTGAGCAGGGTTTCGACTTCCGACTTGCTGTCGCGGCCGAGCAGGGCCATCAGCTCCGCGCGCTGCTCCTCCGGCAGATCACCGATGAGGTCGGCGAGGTCGTCCGGAGGCAGGTGCTCGAGCAGGCTGGCCAGCTGATTGACGGTCGACTCGGTCATCACCCGCGTACGCAAGCCCGGAGTCATCTGGCTGAAAACCTCGGCCGCCATTCCCTTGTCGCCAAGCGCATGAAAGATGTCCACCACATGCTCGGGCGGCAATTCATCGAGAATCGCCGCCATGTCGGCGGGGTGAATCCGCCCCATCATCTTCTGCAGCGAAGCGCGGGCATCGCGGTGATAGAGTCGGTCGATGGTTTCGACAAGCCGCTTCTTCTTCGAGTCGTAGGTGTTCGACGTGACCGGCTTGGTATCTACGTTGATGTGCATCTTGATTCCCCTAATCAATGTGCGTGCAGGACGATTCGGCGTATTGGTGCAAACGCGGCGTAAACGCAGTCAAAACGCAGTGTAAACGCAGGAATCTATGGGGTCCAGCGACAATTCGCCTTGAGGGGAGATCTACCAGCCTCCCAGAGCGTGCTCAGTCGGCCTGGACCAGCAAACCCTTGAGATACTCGCCTTCCGGGAAATTCAGGGCTACCGGATGGTCGGCCGACCCCGTCAGCCGGTGGACGATGCGCGCGTCGCGACCGGCATCGTGCGCCGCGCCGGCGACGATCTTCTGGAACAGTTCGAGCCCGATGCCGCCGGAACACGAGTAGGTCATCAGCAGACCGCCCGGCCTGAGCAGGCGGAAGCCAAGCACGTTGATGTCCTTGTA
>DAOMFF010000102.1:2829-5524 GCA_035429665.1 Azonexus sp. | reverse complement strand
AATTACGGGCTGCCGACCACGGCGCCGCCTACCCGCCCGTCGCTGGCCAGCGGAACGGCCGAGCGGGCGGAGTTCGAGGGCGAGAACCAGATCACGCTCTTCGACAGCACTTTCTCGACATGCAAGCCGGGAGACCGGGACTGGTACCTGCGCGCGTCCGAAATGCACCTCGATTACGACCGTGATGTCGGTTCGGCGAAGAATGCGACGATGTGGTTCAAGGATGTTCCGATCTTCTATTTGCCGGTCGCCACTTTTCCGCTGAATCACGAGCGGCACTCGGGGTTCATGCATCCGTTGCTGGCAAGCTCCTCGCGCAGCGGCCTGGATCTGACGGTTCCGTACTACTGGAACATCGCTCCGAACTACGACGCGACGTTCTATCCGCGCTACATGTCCAGGCGCGGTCTGCAACTGGGCGCCGAAGGGCGCTACTGGGGATTCAATAGCGGTAACCCGGCAGATCCCAACGCCTACAAGGCGGAGTACATGCCGCATGACCAGATCGCCGACCGCGACCGCTACGCCTACCAGATCAAGCACCAGCAGACCCTCGGACAGGGGGTTTCCGCAGCGGTCAACTACAACCGCGTATCGGACAGTTTCTACTGGCAGGACACGTCCTCGCGCCTGTTTCAGACCTCGCAGGTGCAGTTGCCGCAACAGTTCGTGCTGGCCTATACGCCGGTTCCGTGGCTGCAGACCACCACGCAGGTCCTGCGCTACCAGACGTTGCAGACCGACCCGAAGAACCCGGTGTTGCCCCCGTACTTCCTGGAGCCGCAAGTCAATCTCGTCGGCTTCAAGCCCGACGTGCTGGGCACCGATCTGACCCTGATCGGCCAGTACACGCGCTTTACCCATCCCGATGCCGGCCGGCTGCTGAGCGATGTGCGGCCGCAGGGTGACCGCATGGTGCTTTATCCGCAGCTTTCGCTGCCGATCGTCCATCCGGCGTTCACTTTCATTCCCAAGATTGGCGTCAGCGCGACCCAGTATTCGCTCAACAATCAGGTTGCGGGTGCGGATTCGAGCGTCTCGCGGGTCCTTCCGGTGTTCACGCTCGACTCCAGCGTGATCTTCGAGCGTGAAACCAGTCTGCTCGACAATGCCTTCATCCAGACCCTGGAACCGCGGCTCTATTACGTGAACATTCCGTACAAGGATCAGACCAAGATTCCGCTTTTCGATACGGCGCAGGCGGACTTCAACTTTGCCCAGATCTTTTCCGAGAATCGCTACAGCGGCTTCGATCGCATCAACGATGCCAATCAGCTTACCGCGGCGCTGGTCACGCGCTATCTTGACGGAAACACCGGGGCGGAGCGCTTCAAGGCCATGGTCGGGCAACGTTACTACTTCAGCCCGAGTCGGGTGACCCTGAACTACACGCCGCTCGGGTCGACTGTCGTTCCGGTAGGCAACCAGTCGCAGGGTTATTCCAATATTCTCGCGGCCTTCAGCGGACTGGTGCTGCCCAAGACCTATGCCGACTTTGCCCTGGACTACAATTTTCGTGACAGCCTGGCCGACCGTGTCTCCGTTGGGGTCCGCTTCCAGCCGGAACTCGCCAAGGTGCTCAGCGCCAGCTATCGCTACACACGCAATACCACTACCAATGTCGCTCAGGTCGACCAGGTCGACATCGCCGGCCAGTGGCCGCTGACCAATCGCCTGTATGCGGTCGGGCGCTTCAACTGGTCGTTCCTTGGCAAGCAGACGGTCAGCAACACGTCGCCGGGCGGTCAGTTGCTGGAGGCCATCGCCGGCCTCGAATACAATGCAGGCTGCTGGACGACGCGGATAGTCGCGCAACGCCTGGCAGCGATATCGGGTTCGCCCAACAACGTTCTCTTCCTGCAACTCGAATTCAACGACTTCGCCAGCGTCGGCTCGAATCCGATCAGCCTCCTGCGCCGCTCCATTCCCGGCTACGGCAAGACCAACGAACTGACCTCCAGCAGCCTGCTCACCACACAATGACCACCATGCGCCACTCGATTCGTACCCTTGTCGCCCTTTGCCTGTTCCTGACAGGCGTCTTCGGACCGCCGGCGAGCGCGGCACCCGCCGAGCCGGTGGAAGCCGATCGGATTGTTGCCGTCGTCAGCGAGGAAGTGATCACCTCCTACGACTTGCGTGCGCGCCTCGACGAGGCGGTGAAGCAACTCAAGAAGCAGGGCACCCCGTTGCCGCCGCAGGATGTCCTTGAACGCCAGTTGCTCGAGCGCATGATCATCGATCGGATTCAGTTGCAGTTTGCCCGCGAGACCGGATTGAAGGTGGATGACGCGCAACTCGACCAGGCGATCGGCCGCATTGCCGCAAACAACAAGATGACGCCGCAGCAATTCAGGATGGCGCTGGAAAAGGATGGCGTCAACTATGCGCGCTTCCGCGAGGAGATCCGGGATGAAATGACTACAGTCCGCCTGCGCGAGCGCGAGGTGGACAGCAAACTCGTCATATCGGATGGCGAGATTGACTTGTATCTCGCCAATCAGGCCAGTGTCGGTGGTGGCGAGGAGGTTCAGCTTGCGCACATCCTGCTGCGGGCACCCGAGGCGGCAAGTCCCGAGCAGTTGCAGAAGCTGCGCCTGCGCGGTGAGCAGGCGGTCAAGAGAGCGAAAGCCGGCGAGAACTTCGCCCAGTTGACAGCCACTTTCTCCGATGCGCCGGATGCGCTGCAGGGGGG
>DAOMFF010000102.1:0-2729 GCA_035429665.1 Azonexus sp. | reverse complement strand
CCGGTGCACAAGGGCGTCATCAACGAAGCGGGCATCCATTTCACCGGCCATACCGAATATCTCGCCGAAAAGACGGGCACGCCGCTCGTCGTCATGATGCTCGCCGGCAGCACCGGGAACGGCCCGCTGCGTGTCGCGCTGGTGACGACCCACCTGCCCCTGAAGGACGTGCCGGCAGCGATCACGCGGGATCTGCTGGAGCGTACGCTGCGTATCCTGAACGCCGATCTCAGGGAAAAGTACGGGCTGGCGACGCCGCGCATCCTGGTCGCCGGCCTCAACCCGCATGCCGGCGAAGGGGGCTATCTGGGGTCCGAGGAAATCGAGGTCATTGCGCCGGTTCTCGAGAAACTGCGGGCGCAGGGCCTGCTTCTGAGCGGTCCGCATCCCGCCGACACCCTGTTCACGCCACCCCGGCTGGCCCAGGGCGATGCCGTTCTGGCGATGTACCACGACCAGGGGTTGACGGTGCTCAAGTACGCCACCTTCGGCCACGGCATCAACGTGACACTGGGACTGCCGATCATTCGCACCTCGGTCGATCACGGCACCGCGCTCGAACTGGCGGGAACGGGCCGCGCCGATCCGGGCAGCCTGTTCGCGGCGCTGGCCGAGGCGGAGCGCATGGCCGCAGGGAAATCCCTGGGCCAATGAAAGGCCATGTTGCCCGGAAAAGATTCGGGCAGAATTTTCTGGTCGACCGCGGCATCATCGGCGCAATCGTCTCCGCCATCGAGCCGCGGCGTGGCGATACCGTGGTCGAGATCGGTCCCGGACTGGGGGCGATCACCGAGCCGCTGCTGGCGCGACTCGATCACCTGCATGTCGTCGAGATCGACCGCGACCTGATTGCCCGTCTGCGGAAGCAGCACACCCGGGAGCGCATGACGATCCACGAAGGTGATGCGCTTGCCTTGGACTTTGCCGCCATTGGCACGGATCTGCGCCTGGTCGGCAATCTGCCGTACAACATCTCGACGCCTCTGCTCTTTCACCTGGCCGAGTACGCCGGCAGCGTTCGCGACATGCATTTCATGCTGCAAAGGGAAGTCGTCGAGCGCATGGTTGCCGCGCCCGGCGATTCCGATTTCAGCCGGATCTCGGTCATGCTGCAGTACCGCTTCCACATCGAGTGGCTGATCGACGTGCCGCCCGAGAGTTTCGACCCGCCGCCCAGGGTGCACTCGGCGGTCGTGCGCCTGATCCCCAGGGATGTTTCCGAACTCAATGCGCAAGACACGGGAAAGCTGGCGATGGTGGTCCAGACCGCCTTTTCCCAGCGCCGGAAGATGCTGCGCAATACGCTCAAGGGTATTCTCGGCGATGCCGGGTTTGCCGAACTCGGCATCGTCCCGACGCGGCGTGCCGAAGACATCGAGGTCGCCGATTACGTGCGCATTGCCAACCATCTGACATGTCGGCAAGGGACGCCCTAAAGACAACTGCTTGCACCAGTACCGTTACCGACTCTGCCGGTCACACAAAAAAACCCGCCGCTGGCGGGTTTTCGACGGACGGTGAACCCGCCTATTTCCTGGTCGGACAGGTGCTCATGCCGAACAGGTTGTAGGCCGGGCACCAGCCTATGGCACCGGTCGCCAAGGGAACGACGCCGACCCAGGCCCACACCGGGCCGCCCATCAGGGCCCAGGCAATCAGGGCGAGACCGACGACGATACGCAGGATCTTGTCGATGCCGCCAACATTGATTTTCATGATCAGTTCTCCATCAGGTTGTGATTACAGCCTTCATCATAGTCGCGGATTCGGGGACTGTATGTAACCTGGGTCACAGAGCAGCAACTTTCAGCAGGCCGGCGCGGTCGGTTACCGTCAGTTGCTCGCGGCCGAGCGCCACCAGTCCCTGTTCGGCAAAGCCCTTGAGCAGGCGGCTGACGATTTCGCGGACGCTGCCCAACTCGTCGGCCAGTTGCTGATGAGTGACATTGAGAACCGCCCGGTCCTGGGCCACGATCAGCCTGGCCAGTCGCTGATCGAGGCGGGTGAAGGCGACCTCCTCGACCAGTTGCATCAGTTCGGCGATGCGCTCGGCAAAGAGGTGAAACACGAAGTCGCGAAACGGCGCGTGGTCGAGCATCAGTTCTGCGAATGCCGGCGCCGGTACCAGCAGCAGTCGCAGCGGCGTCTCGGCGATGCCGCGGGCATTGTAGTCGCTGCGGCCGAGCAGGCAACTCGACGTGATGATGCACGAGCCGCCGGGCGCGACGCGGTACAGCATCAGTTCGCGGCCACTGGCCGACTGCTTGACCACCTTGATGCTGCCTGCGAGCAACAGCGGGAACCCCTGGCAGGGCTGATGCTCGGCAAAGACCCGGGTCCCGGCAGGGAGTTCCAGCGCCGCCGGGCGGAGCAGCGCATCCAGTCGCTCGTCCAGCAGCCCGGCCAGAGCGGGGTACAGATTCAGTAGATTTTCCCGGTCGACCGTGTCCGGCATGATTTCAGGCAAGGCTTGCCCAGACTGGGGCATGGTCGGAGGGGCGCTCGCGCTTGCGTGGCGCGCGGTCGATGCCGGCCGCCGTGCACCGCCTGGCCAGCGCCGTTGACAGCAGCACATGGTCGATGCGCAGACCGAGGTTCTTCTGGAAACCCAGCATGCGGTAGTCCCACCACGAGAAGGTCTTCTCGGGCTGCGTGAACAGGCGAAAACTGTCCTCGAGGCCGAGACCGAGCAGGCGCTGGAAGGCGCTGCGTTCGGGTTCCGAACAGAG
>DAOMFF010000101.1:0-5556 GCA_035429665.1 Azonexus sp. | reverse complement strand
TGAACGCGGTCATGATGCGCGGCATCAACGACGACGAATTCGGCGACCTCGTCCAATTCGCCCTCGACAACGAACTCGACCTTTCCTTCATCGAGGAAATGCCGCTCGGCGAAATTCACGGACGCCGGAACACCTACATTTCATCCGAGGAAACCCGCGAACATCTGGCGCGGCGCTTCGAGCTGATCCCGTCGACCGAATCCTCCGGCGGACCGGCCCGCTACTGGCGAATTCCGGGATCGGAAACACGAATCGGCTTCATCTCGCCGCACAGCCACAATTTCTGCGATACCTGCAACCGCGTGCGCATCACCGCCAAGGGCGAACTCTACCCCTGTCTCGGCCAGAACGATGCGCTGCACCTGCTACCGGTCCTGCGCGAGCATCCGGGCACGGATGCCCCGCTGCGCGAGGCGATCATCGCCAGCATGGGCATCAAGCCTTACGGCCATGATTTCACGCAACAGATGGAAACGCCGCAGGTCGTGCGCTTCATGTCGATGACCGGCGGCTAGCCGGAGACTGGGCACCGGCCGGCATGCCGGCGATAATGTACGATCAGCAGCGGACCAGCCAGCCCACCGGCGGCAAGCGATGTCCAGGCGAGCGCCCAGGCGGATACCGAATCACCCCACCACCTTCGCCCGGCGTCCAGCGCGAGACCGAATACCCAGGGCGCCAGCGCCCCGGCCGCGAAACCGGTCAGCGAGCGCAGGGAATAGGCGACGCCGATCGACTGCGCTGGCACCACTTCGGCCAACGCCGTCGAATAAACCGAGGAATCGGCAATTGCCGCCAGGTTGTACACCAGCGCAAAGCCGGCGAGCAACCAGAGCGGCGCCGCATACAGCCAGCCGAAGGCGAATGAGCATGCCAGGCTGGCCATGGTCGCAAACATCATCACCGCCGCCCGCCCGTAGCGGTCCGACAGGCTGCCACCGGCCACGCTGCCGGCGGCGCTGACCAGATGCGACAGCCCTGCCACGGCGATGCCGCTGGCGCCGGCCACGGTCCGGTCGGCGCCACCCGCCGTGACTGCGGCGGCGGTCACGAAAGCGGGTAGCCATGCCCACATGCCGAGCAGTTCCCAGCAATGCGCGGTGTAGGCGCCGATGCAGCCGAGAGCGGCGGGGTTGTGGCGCAGATTGGCGATGCCGCGCAGCGGCGAAGGACTGGCGCCCGCCGGCTCTCTGTCCTCCATGCCGGCCAGCGCGCGATACACGAATGCGCTGCCGACCAGTGCCCCGCCCGCCGCGCAAAGCAGCCCGACCCGCCAACCTACGGTGACGAGCAGTGCGATGCTGCCCAGCGCGAGGGCATAGCCAACTGATCCCGCAGCGAGGTAGCCGCCCATAGCCCGGCCACGCTGAGCTGGATCCGCCTCCTCGAAAATCAGCTTGAGCGCCGGTGTGTAGGTACCACCGGTGCACAAACCGGCCAATCCGTAGAGCAGGAAGGCAGACCAGAACCCGTCGGCCAGCATTGCGAAGAGCAGCGCGCTCGCCGCTGCCAGTTGCGACGAGCGGAGCACCGTCGCGCGGGCACCATGACGGTCAGCAAGGATTCCCGTGGCAAACAGCGAAACAAGAAAGCCAAGATGCCAGGCGCTCTGGATGGCGCCCGCCTCGCTGGCGCTCAGGCCCCAGGCAAGCGACACGGCCGGCAGCACGCCGGAGTACGCCGAGAACATCATTGAATGGCCGGCCCGCCCGACATAAAACAACCCGAGCCAGCGCGGACTGCGTCTCAACGCCGGTACCGCCAGTTTGTGCCGCCGCAAGAAAAAGCGGCCCGACCGGCCGCCTCGTCTTGCCACCACACAGGCAGGGGCCGCTCCATGCTTGTACCGTCAGAGCCCGCGCTGCGCCCGCTTGCGCTCGATTTCGGTCAGCAGACGCTTGCGGATGCGGATCGCCTTCGGAGTGATCTCGACCAGTTCGTCATCGGCGATGAACTCGATCGCCGACTCCAGGGTCAGCTGGATCGGCGGCACTAGTCGGACCGCCTCGTCGGTGCCGGAAGCGCGGACGTTGGTCAGTTGCTTGCCCTTGATCGGGTTGACCACGAGGTCGTTCTCGCGGGTGTGGATGCCGATGATCATGCCTTCGTACAACTTGTCGCCCGGGTTGACGAACATCCGGCCGCGCTCCTGCAGCTTCCACAGCGCGTAGGCCACGGCGTCGCCATTGTCCTGCGAGACCAGCACGCCGTTGCGCCGCTCGGCGACACCGCCTTCCTTGATCGGCGCGTACTCGTCGAAGACATGGCTCATCAGGCCGGTGCCACGCGTCAGGTTCATGAATTCTCCCTGGAAGCCGATCAGCCCGCGGGCCGGGATGCGGTACTCGATGCGCACGCGGCCACGGCCGTCCGGCACCATGTCCTGCATGTCGCCGCGGCGCATGCCCAGCGATTCCATGACGCCGCCCTGGTGCTGCTCCTCGACGTCGACCGTCAGCATTTCGTAGGGCTCGCAGTCGATGTCATTGATCCTCTTGATGACGACGCGCGGCCGGCCGACCGCCAGTTCGTAACCTTCGCGGCGCATGTTTTCGAGCAGGATCGACAGGTGCAGCTCGCCGCGCCCGGAAACGTCGAAAATTTCGCCGTTGGCATTGTCATGCACGCGCAGCGCCATGTTGGTCAGCAGTTCCTTGTGCAGACGGTCGCGGATCTGGCGGCTGGTGACGAACTTGCCTTCGGTGCCGGCCAGCGGGCTGGTGTTGACCATGAACTGCATTTCCAGCGTCGGCTCGTCGATCTTCAGCAGCGGCAGCGTTTCCGGATTCTCCGGGTCGGTCACGGTGCAGCCGAGCACCAGATCCTCGATGCCGGTGATCTGGACGATGTCGCCGGCGTGGCCTTCGTCGAGTTCGACCTTGTTCAAACCCCGGTAGCCGAAGACCTGGCCGATCTTGGCCTTGATCGGAGTGCGCTCGTGTTCGGCTGCCTCCTCCTCGGTACCGAACATGACCAGCACCTGCTGACCGGTCTTGACCCGGCCGCGCTTGATGCGACCGATGCCGATGCGACCGACGTAGGAGGAGTAGTCGAGGGCCGAGATCTGGAATTGCAGTGGCGCGTTGACATCGGTATCCGGCGCCGGCACGTGATTCAGCACCGTCTCGAACAGCGGCTTCATGTCCTCGCGCGGTGCGTCGAGGTCGAGCGCAGCCCAGCCGTTGAGGGCGGAAGCGTAAACGATCGGGAAGTCGAGTTGCTCGTCGCTGGCGCCCAGCTTGTCGAAGAGATCGAAAGTCAGGTTGACGGCGTTGTCAGGATTCGCGCCGTCGCGGTCAACCTTGTTAACGACGACAATTGGACGCAGGCCAAGGGCCAGCGCCTTTTTGGTCACGAAGCGCGTCTGCGGCATCGGACCTTCGACGGCATCGACCAGCAGCAGCACGCCATCGACCATGCCGAGAACGCGCTCGACCTCGCCGCCGAAGTCGGCGTGCCCCGGGGTGTCGACGATGTTGATGTGGATGCCCTGATACTCGACCGACGTGTTCTTGGCGAGAATGGTGATGCCGCGCTCCTTCTCCAGGTCGTTCGAGTCCATGACGCGCTCGTCCAGATGCTGGTGGGCGGCAAAGGTACCCGACTGGCGGAGCAGCTTGTCGACCAGCGTGGTCTTGCCGTGGTCAACGTGGGCGATGATGGCGATGTTGCGGATCGGACGATCGGACATGGGGAAGGCCTGAAAAATCAAAGGCGTAATTCTAGCACCCCATGCTGCGCCGCACCATGGGGATTGCGCGATCCGCGGGATCGTCCGTCCTCGCCTTCCCCGTCAGACGGCTACCAGCTCAGCCGCTACGCGCTCGGCGATCGCCAGCGACGAGGTCAACCCCGGGGACTCAATCCCAAACAGGTTGACCAGCCCGTCGATACCGTGCGTCCGCGCCCCCTGGATGATGAAATCACCGGCCGGCTCGTCGGGGCCGGTCACCTTCGGCCGCACGCCGGTGTAGCCTGGGTGCAGCGCGCCGTCGGCGAGGTCGGGGTAGTAGCGGCGAATGGCGCCGTAGAACTTCGCCTCCAGCCCTTTCTCGAAGGCATAGTCCGGCGCCGCCGGCCAGCCGCTGACATCGGGACCGAACTTGCACTGGCCGCCGAGGTCCAGCGTCACGTGGATGCCAAGCCCGGCATGGTCCGGCATCGGGTAGACCAGGTGGCGGAACGGGCTGCGTCCGGCCAGCGTGAAGTAATGGCCCTTGGCGTAGGCCGTCGGCGGCACGCAGGCAGCGGGGAACCCGTCCAGGCTGTGGGCGAGGCGCTGCGCGTAGAGGCCGGCCGCGTTGACCAGCGTCCGGCAGCGCACCGCGAACGGCTCGTCGCCGCCCGTGCGCACGACGATGCCACCATCGCCGACACTGCCGCCGATCACCGGCGTCCGGGTAACGAGCGTCGCTCCCGCCTGCGTCGCATCGCCGAGCAGCGCCAGCATCAGGCCGTGGCTGTCGACGATCCCCGTGGATTCCGAGAACAGCCCGGCGACCGCCTTCACCGCCGGCTCGAGGCGGGCGACGTCGGCCGCCGTCAGCGGCGCCAGCGGCACGCCGTTCGCCGCCGCCCGACTAGCGTAGCCGGCCAGCGCCGGCAGTTCGCTTTCCTCGCTGGCGATCAGGATCTTGCCGATCCGCCGGTGACCGATGCCGCGCTCCGCGCAGTAGCGGTAAAGCATTTCCTTGCCGCGCACGCACAGCGCGCCCTTCAGCGACCCGGTCGGATAGTAGATGCCGGCGTGGATCACCTCGGAATTGCGCGCCGAGGTCTGCGTCCCGAAAGCCGCCTCGGCCTCCAGAATGAGAACCTCGCGCCCCGCCAGCGCGAGCTTCCGCGCCACCGCCAGCCCGACGACGCCAGCACCGACGACGACCGTGTCAATAGTTTCCATTCCAATGTTCCATTTTCGCTGGACTGTATCGGTGCAGCGTGCCGTCATCTCCAAGTAGCGGCACGCTTTGAACCTCCGTTGTCGTTAGAGTGCCGCCATCGAGAACACGCAAGCGCGCTTTACACGCCAGCCTTGCTCTTTTCGACCGGCGGATTCAACTCTGAAGTGCAACGACGTTGTGACCTCCTTGCCGACGGCTATTCCCATGCGGCCCGCTTGGCAGATCAATGGCCCGCCAAACCATTCGTCGTGGTCGACCAACGTGAAGATCACGAACCTTACGCCGAGTTCCTGCAATCGCCGCGCGACAGAGGGACTCTCCAAGACCGCGGCCAAGGTTTCGCGGGAAGGAACAACACCTGCTTCCTGCCAGGGAAATGCCGCCTCCCGGACTACGGGATTGGTAATGATCCCTATCGCCGGATCCGCCTCGGTGAGTTCGCGCTTGAGGTAATTGGAGTCCATCACCCGCTCCTCCACGTGCTGGTGCGCGGCGAAGGTACCGGACTGGCGGAGCAGCTTGCGACCAGCATGATCTTGCCCTGGTCAAAGTGGGCGATGATGGCGATGTTGCGGATCGGACGATCCGAAATGGGGAAGGCCTGAAAAATCAGAGGCGTAATTCTAGCACTTCATGTTGCGCCGCAACATTCATG
>DAOMFF010000100.1:0-5662 GCA_035429665.1 Azonexus sp. | reverse complement strand
GCCGTGGCGATGCTCGCGTAGCCGGTCAGCACGACGATGCGGCAGTCGGCATTGATCGCCAGCAGTTGCGGGATCAGTGCCAGGCCTGAGCTGCCGTTCAGATTGAGGTCGAGCACCACGTGCGCGGGGACTATTTCACGTGCCACGGCGAGCGCGGAAACCGGATCGCTTGCGCCGCGCGCCTCGTGGCCCCGCCGTTCGAGAGTCCGGACGAGTATGGCGTTGAAGGTGGCGTCGTCGTCGATGATGAGGGTCGGGTCGGGCATCAGGTTCCCCTGGTCAGTTCGAGGCGGGCAAGGGCGCCACCTGCGGGTGGGTTGAGCAGCAGGAGGCGTCCGCCGATCTGTTCGATCGCCGAGCGGGTGAGCATCAGGCCGATACCGCTGCCATGTTCGTGCGCGGGGAACTCGACCCGGCCGCCTTGCGTCAGAACGCCCGCCGGAAAGCCGGGGCCGCTATCGTGAATTTCGATGGCAATGCGCTCTGCTGTCCAGCCCAGACGGATTTCGATGGATTCCACCGAGGCGCTGGCCGCATTGTTCAGGAGATTGAGAATCGCCTGTTCCAGTCGCGGGTCGGCGACCACGGCCGGCGCCGGCTGGGCGCCGATCACTTCGAGCCGGCTCTGCGCCTGCGGGCGCACGGCATGCCAGCGCTGGCGCAGCGCATCGAGCCAGCGGTCGACCGGCTGGATGCCCGGATTTTCGAGCCGCTCGGCGCCGGCACGGCGCGACAGGCCGGTGATGATCTCCTTGCAGGCGGCGATCTGCTGGCGCAGGAGGTCGATGTCGTCACGCACGGTAGCCGGCAGTTGCGGGTCGTGCGCGAGTTCCCCGGCGATGAGCGACATGGTGGCCAGCGGTGTCCCGAGTTCGTGCGCGGCACCGGCGGCGAGCGTGCCGATAGCCATGATGCGCTCGTCGCGCAGCGCCTGTTCGCGGCGCGCTGCGAGTTCGGCGTCGCGGACGCGGATCAGGCGCGTCATGCGGACGACGAACCAGGCGATCATCAGTGCCGAGATGGCGAAGGTCAGCCACATCCCGAGCAGGTGCAGGCGGGTCGCGCGGGTCGCGTCGCTCATCGGCAGTGGCACGTAGAAGACCATCAGCGCGGAATAGGCGGCAACCGCGGCGAGCCCGACGGCCAGCACGCAGCGCACCGGCAGGGTCAGCGCGGCAATGGCAACCGGCGGGAGGAGGAGCGAAACGAGAGGGTTGGTGGCGCCGCCGCTGAAAAACACCAGGGCGCTCAGGGCGGCGATGTCGACCAGCAACTGGCTGAACAGTTCGACCGGCGCCGCCGAGTCCGCGCGCCTTGCCCGCCATAGCGCGGCGCCGTTGAACAGCGCGGTGATGCCGATGATCGCCAGCAGGGGCGCGGTCGGCAACGGAATGGCAAGGGCATCGGGAAGCAGCAGGATCAGTGCCGCCATCAGCGCCAGAGCGCCCCAGCGAACCGCGATCAGGCGGCGCAGATTGGCAAGCTGATCGGTGCCATTGGCGGTGCGGGAAATGAAGGACATGGAGCGGATTATGCGTGATTTGTGTCAATTGCCGATTGCCGCGGACGTGCGACAATTCGCCGCATCGAACCGAGGAGTTCCTTTGAATGACGCAGTCCAGACTTCTTCCCCTGCTTCTCGCGGGCGTACTCGCTTCCAGCGCGGCGGTTGCGGTCGACCGCGAAAAAGGCAAGGAAATCAACGGGACCTGCGCCGCCTGCCATGGCGATCAGGGGGCTGGCGGCAAGAAGGGCGAGTATCCGCGCATTGCCGGCCAGCGCGTTGCCTATATCGAAAACCAGTTGAAGAACTTCCGCTCGCGGACCCGGGTGAATATCCCGATGTACCCCTATACGCAGGAACGCGAACTTTCCGACGAGGACATCAAGGATATCGCAGGCTATCTGGCCGGCATCGCACTCTCCAACAAGATGCCGACCTTCAAGGGGACGGAAGATGCGCTGACCCGCCTGCAGATGGTGGACCGTGTCATGATCATTCCGCGTGCCGAGGGCAACATCGACCATGGGCAGACGCTCTACCAGAAGCAGTGCGCCGCCTGCCACGGCAAGACCGGCAAGGGCAGGGGCATGTTCCCGATGCTGGTCGGACAATACACGAACTACCTCAAGCGTCAGGTCGACCTCTATCTCAAGGGCGATCGTCCGCATGACGAGGAGGGCACCGTCGGTGTGCTGAACGGCCTCAAGGAACAGGATGTTCAGGACATCCTGGCCTATCTCACCTCGATTCAGGAGCCGACGGAATGAAAATGCCGACCCTCGCCGGCTTCGGATTGCTGGTGATGGCCAGCGCTCTGCCGCAGGCCGATGCCGCCACGTACGGTGACGGCATGCCGGATGCCCAGAAGATCCGCTTTTGCGAGCGGGTCCGCGATTTTGCGGTGCAGGCGTTCTACGACCGCGAGAAGGGGCGGCCGATGAAGGTCTTTGTCGAGGATGGCAGCGCCGGGGCGCACATCACCAATGTCGTGATCAAGCGTATCTACGAGAAACCGCAGATCGCCACCCCGAAAGCGGCGGAAACATTGGGCCGGGAAACCTGCAACGAGATGATGGGCAGCAAGGGTTCAGCAGAATAGTTGCAACGGCGTCTTCCCGATTCGGTGCTTCATCGGTAGACTGCATGAATGAGCGAAATACTGATTACCAAGAAGCACCGCCTTAGCGCGAAAAAGGCGCGAGCTGCCGCCGAGCTGGTTGCCGCCGACCTGGAAAAGGAATTCAATCTGGAGCACGAATGGGACGAGGACGGTGTCCTGCACTTCGAGCGCATGGGTGTCCACGGGCAACTGACGCTCGGCAGGGGCGAGGTGACCATCCACATCCATCTGGGATTTTTGCTCAGACCGTTCAAAAGCGGACTCGAGCGAGAAATCCACGACTACTTCGACGCGCGCTTCGCCTAGCCCTTCAGTTTTGTAATCAGATCGACGTAAGCCTGCATCGCCGCCTCTGACGACGTGCCCTGCAGGGCGGCCCAGGCATCGTACTTGGCGCGGCCGACCAAGTCGGTGAAGCCCGGACGTTTCCCGGTCGCATCTCCCTCGCTGGCCTGTTTGAACAGGCCGTAAATCCGCAACAGGGTCTGGTTGTCAGGGCGCTCGTCGAGCGTCTTGGAATCGGCAACGGCGGCGTCGAAGGCTGACTTGAGTTTGCTCATGGTGGCTGCTCCAATTGGTGCGGTAAATGCCGGTATTATAGTCACCTGAACACTTACGGAGTTTCCGATGCCTTCACGCGAGCGCATCTCCAATGTCGATAAGGCTTGGCTGCGCATGGATCGCCCGAGCAATCTGATGCAGATTGTCGGGATCATGCTGTTCGAGGGCGAGCTTGATTTCGACCGCCTGAGACTTGCCGTCGAGCAGCGCATGCTCGCTCACCGGCGCTTTGTCCAGTGTGTTGTCGCCGAAGGAACGGGGTACTGCTGGCAGGATGACCCGGATTTCGATCTCGGCAACCACCTGCGTCGGGTGGTTCGCAGAGGCAGGCTGGGCAAGGCGGGACTGCAGCGCTTCGTCGCCGATCTCGTCACCAGGCCCCTCGATCCCGGGCGGCCGTTGTGGGAGATGCTGGTCGTCGATACGGCCTTGGGCGGACAGGCGCTCGTGCTGCGGATCCACCACAGCATCGCCGACGGGATCGCGCTGGTCGGCGTTGTCCTGGCGCTCGCGGACGGCGCGGCAGCGACGAAGGACAGCCATGAGCCGTCGGTTGCCAGCGGGAATGACGATGAAGATGATCACGAACATGACGTCTTCTGGCAAGCAATCTGGCGGCCCCTCGCCGACGCGGTGCTGGGTTCGGCACGCCTTGCGCTCGATCTGCGCGACCAGTATGGTCCCCTGCTGTCCAATCCCGGGCAGATCATCGGCATCGGCCGCGACATTGCCGCGGAAATCGCCAAGCTTGCGCTCATGGCGAACGACAGTCCGACTCGTTTCAAGGGCAAGCCCGGGGCAAGAAAGGAACTTGCCTGGTCGGAGCCGATTCCGCTGGCGGAGATCAAGGCAGTTGGCAAGGTGCTTGGCTGCTCGGTCAATGACTTGCTGTTGACGGCGGTGGCGGGGTCATTGCGTGCCTACCTGGTTGACCGTGGCGACGACGTCGCTGGCGTCGAGATTCGCGCCATGGTTCCGGTCAACCTGCGCGGACCGGCCGACTTGGGCAAGTTGGGCAACCGCTTCGGACTGGTGGCGCTGGAGTTGCCGGTGGGCATCGAGAATCCGCTGGCCCGCCTGTATGAAATTCGCGAGCGGATGGCGAAGCTGAAGAGGTCCTATCAGGCGGAGTTGACGCTGGCCATTCTCGGCGTGGTCGGCATGCTGCCGAAGATTGTCCAGCAGGCGGTACTTGATCTCCTGGCCAACAAGGCGACGGCGGTCATGACCAATGTGCCGGGACCAACATCGGCGCTCTATCTGGCGGGCGCCAGGCTGCGCCAACCGCTGTTCTGGGTGCCGCAGTCGGGTGACATCGGGATGGGCGTGTCGATTCTCTCGTATGACGGCAATGTGCAGTTCGGCCTGATGACCGACCACAAACTCGTTCCCGATCCTCAATCCATCGTCGACCGGTTTGCCAGCGAGTTCGACAAGTTCCTGATGCTCGTGTTGATGGAGCCTTGGGAGCGGCTCGGCGATCCCGACGCGGTGGCCGCGGCACTGGCGAAGGAGTCGCAGTAAGGGAACCGGACGTGCCGCCGCCCGGAGTACTTGCCCGGCAGTTGGTGTCGCCTCAGTCCGCCAGTTCCCCGGCCGCCTCGAGGTCGAGCCTTTCCATGGCGTCGGCCGCGGTGCAGGCCGCCGCTTCTTCACGGAGGCGGTCGACGTCCTTGGCGCGCGAACGACCGAACAGCAGAACGAGGCCGTTGGCGAACTCGGTGCGGGCAATCGATGAGTCCGGGTTGAGTTCGAGCGCGGCGCGAAAATGTTTTTCCGCCATGTCCTTCTTGGCGCCATAGGTCAGTCCGCCGACCATGCTCCCGACCTTGCCAATGATTTCCGCATGCCAGGTTCCGAGGGCGATGTTTGCGTCGGCATGCCGGGGCTGAAGTTTCAGCGTCTGGTCCAGGCTGTGCTTGACCTTCCCGCCGAGGCCTTGCGCCAGCGCCTTGACGATGGAAATTCCCTGACTGTAGCGGCCCAGCGCATAGGCGTGGATGTACCAGGCGTTGGCATTCTTCGGTTCGGCTTCCTGCAGTGCTGCGCAGCGCTCGCTGATGTCCTGGAAAAGCTGCAGCCGCACGTCTTCGTCGTCTTCGAGATAATTGGCATGGATCATCGCCGCCTTGTTGGCCGCGTTGATGCCCGAGGAGCCGGCGTGCAGGCCGATGTCCACGGCTTTGGCAAAGTTGCCGGCGTGATAGGCGCGCCACGCATCCTGCGCGGCGGCGCTGTCGGGAAACGGTTCGCAGTCGCCACGATGCAGTCGCTCCCAGTTTCTCTTGAGGGCCGCGCCGGGATACGAGAATGCCTTGTCGGGGTACGGAAACTTCGTCCAGGTCTGTTTATTCATGGTCCTGTGACACTCAGTGGTTATTGACGTATTCGGCTGAAAGCTTTTCCAGCAGCCTGCGAGCCTCGCCTTGCAGGTAGGGTGCCGAGAGCGACATCACCTGATAGACGCCGCGTCCGAT